>NZ_BAAASJ010000066.1:0-27298 GCF_039532825.1 Streptomyces vastus | reverse complement strand
ACCCCACGCACGAACTCGCACCAGCCCCCTGACAGCACTTCGCCCCGCCGCATAACGACGGGGCGAAGCAACCAGGCCCGAATTAACCAACAGCATCCCTGTGCGGGAGACCGGGCCCTGGTGACGTACAGCCGGAACCTAGTCGAGGTAGTCGCGCAGGACCTGCGAGCGCGACGGGTGACGCAGCTTCGACATCGTCTTGGACTCGATCTGGCGGATGCGCTCACGCGTGACGCCGTACACCTTGCCGATCTCGTCGAGAGTCTTCGGCTGACCGTCGGTGAGACCGAAGCGCATGGACACGACGCCCGCCTCGCGCTCGGACAAGGTGTCGAGGACGGAGTGCAGCTGCTCCTGGAGGAGCGTAAAGCTGACCGCGTCGGCCGGGACGACGGCCTCGGAGTCCTCGATGAGGTCGCCGAACTCGCTGTCGCCGTCCTCACCCAGCGGGGTGTGGAGGGAGATCGGCTCGCGGCCGTATTTCTGGACCTCGATGACCTTCTCCGGGGTCATGTCGAGTTCCTTGGCCAGCTCCTCCGGGGTGGGCTCGCGACCCAGGTCCTGGAGCATCTGACGCTGCACGCGCGCGAGCTTGTTGATGACCTCGACCATGTGCACCGGGATACGGATGGTGCGGGCCTGGTCGGCCATCGCTCGGGTGATCGCCTGACGGATCCACCAAGTGGCATACGTCGAGAACTTGTAGCCCTTGGTGTAGTCGAACTTCTCCACCGCGCGGATCAGACCCAGGTTGCCTTCCTGGATGAGGTCCAGGAAGAGCATGCCGCGGCCGGTGTAACGCTTGGCCAGGGAGACCACCAAGCGCAGGTTGGCCTCCAGGAGGTGGTTCTTGGCGCGACGGCCGTCCTCGGCGATGATCTCCAGCTCGCGCTTGAGCTTGGGGGCGAGCTTGTCGGCGTTGGCCAGCTTGTCCTCCGCGAACAGGCCGGCCTCGATGCGCTTGGCGAGTTCGACCTCCTGCTCGGCGTTGAGGAGCGGGACCTTGCCGATCTGCTTGAGGTAGTCCTTGACCGGGTCGGCCGTGGCACCGGCCGCGGCGACCTGCTGCGCGGGCGCGTCGTCCTCGTCCTCGTCCGACAGGACGAAGCCCTGGGCGCCGTCCTCGGCGGATTCTTCGGTACCGGCCTTGCCGGTACCCGGGGTCTCCTCGACCGCCTCTTCGTCGATCGCCTCGACGTCATCCTTCTTGGCGGCGGTCTTCTTGGCCGGCGCCTTCTTGGCAACGGCTTTCTTGGCGACGGCCTTCTTGGCGGTCGCCTTCTTGGCAGCGGCCTTCTTGGCGGGAGCGTCCTCGGCGGGAGCTTCGACGGCGGGCATCGCCGGAGCGGCGGTGGCGGTGGCCTGCTCGGCCGCCGCCGTCTTCGCCGCGACGGTCTTGGTGGCGGTGCGCTTGGCCGGACTCTTCGCTGCGACGCTCTTTCGGGTGCGCTTGGGCTCCGCGGCACTGACCATCAGCGTCACACCCTCTTCCTCGAGGATCTGGTTGAGGCTGCGCAGTACGTTCTTCCACTGAGTGGCCGGAATCTGGTCAGCTTCGAAGGCCCGACGCACGTCATCGCCGGCGATCTGCCCCTCAGCCTTTCCCCGCTCAATGAGCGCCATGACAGAGACGGACTCGGCGATCTCCGGCGGGAGCGTACGGGATGTGCTGGCCGACACGAACAACCTCTCGGAACGTTGGAAAACGGCTTCCGGCCCCGTCCAGTGTGGACCGGAGCCGACGACCGTCGACTGGGGGATGAGCCAACGGCGCGGGCGGGGGCCGCCAAGATACACAGCGCCATGAACGGCGTCCGTATTCCCTCGTCGGCTGTCACCTCTTAGGTCATCGCGCTGTTCCGAGGAGTGTTACGCCCAATCTGCGTGGCCCGAGTCACACCCCGTAAGCTTCCAAATGCGGTCAGATACGGTCAAAGGTGGTCAACCGGTGGGCGCAAGGAGCCCTCCTCACACCGCCGGACTCTGCCGGATCACCAGAGGGGATCCGGCAGAGTCCGGCGGCGGATCGTTCGCCGACTGCGCGATGCCGCGTGAGGGGACATGTCCCCGACTGCGTCTCGGTGCGCGGTCAGTGCTCGCGCGGGGCGGGCACCACGCGCTCCACCTCGGGGTGGACGGTGAGCAGTTGACGCATGGCCGCCTCGGCCGCCGCTCCGTCACCGGCGGCCAGGGCGTCGACGATCCGGGCGTGGTGCGCGAGCGAGATCTCGTTCGGCCGGTCGCAGCCCGCGATCGGGCCGCCGGAGACCTGGAGGGCGGCCGACACGATCCCGGAGAGGTGCTCCAGCATGCGGTTGCCCGCGACCTGGATGAGAAGCGAGTGGAACTCCGCATCGGCGCGCGAGAAGGTGAGCGCGTCGCCCTGCGCCATGGAATGCCCCATGATCTCGACCATGTCGGCGAGCCGCTGCTGCACCTCCTCGCGTCCGTGTCCGGCGGCGAGGCGGGCGGCCAGCGGCTCGATCGTCCAGCGCAGCTCGCTCAGCTCGCGCCGCTGGTCGTCGCGCTGCGGACCGTAGGCCCGCCACTCGATGATGTCCGGGTCGAGGAGGTTCCAGTCGCTCACGGGCCGTACCCGCGTGCCGACATTGGGGCGGGCACTGACCAGGCCCTTGGCCTCGAGGACGCGGAGTGACTCACGGACGACGGTGCGGGAGACCTCGAACCGCTGGCCGATCTCCTCGGGGACGAGCGGACGGTCCGCTCCGAGGTCTCCGGAGACGATCATCTGGCCGAGCTGTTGGACGAGTTGGCCGTGCAGGCCGCGGCCGCGGGAGCCCGCGGCCCGCCTGCCCACGCGGCCCAGCTCCGGGTCCGCGCCCTCCCACGCGGGGGCGCCGACTCGATCCACGCCGGGAGCCTCCGCGTAGGGATAGCGGTCGAGTTCGCCCGGGCCGGCCAGGCCGGAGTCTGCGGAGCGGGCGGCGGTCATCATGGTGTGCGCAAGGGTAGTCACGCATCCTTTGTCGGCGTCGTCCCCAACTGCCTTGAGGGCTTTGGTGAAAAGCACACGAAAGGGTGATCGCTCACCCCGTCGCAATTGACGCCTTATCGGAAAGAAATGGGCGTTCCCCGATGAGTTGTGCGCGTCGGGGAACGCATGTGCCGCTCATAGCGGCCATCGCACCCGGCTTCGCAGGGTCGTGAGCAGGTACGTGCACAGGAGGGCGGTGAGCGACAACACCAGTGCACCGCCCACGGGTTGAGTGATCGCCTGCGCTCCGGCGGCCAGATATCTCTCGCCGCCGAAGGGCCACTGCGCCAGCACGAACTCACGTAGTCGCATCGAAAGCCCGGTCGCGGTCCGCACGGACGGTCCCTCCAAGACCTTGTGCACGAGGGGTACGACGACGATCGGTACGGCGAGAACGGCCGCGAGTCCGGCGGTCGTCGACCGGAAGACGCCCGCGGCCAGCACGCCGGCCCAGGCGCAGCCCACCATGAGGCCGATCCAACTGGCGCCCAACGAAGGCCAGTCGGCGGGAACTCCGGCGACCTCCCGTCCGTAGACGATGTGGAGCAGTTCGGCGTCCACGCCCACCGTGAGGATGGCCAGGATCAGCGCGGTGGCGGCGGCGACGAGGAGTTTGGCGGCGAGCAGCCCCAGGCGGCGGGGGACAGTGCCGCGGTCCGCGGCCAGGGCGGGGTGGCGGAACTCGTCGCCGAAGGCGACGGCGCCGAGCAGCCCCGCGCCGAGCGCCGCGGGCGGCAGCGGGAATTGCTGCGGCCACGCGGCGAGCAGCCGCGGCTGCGGCGTGTGTCCCACCCGTGCCAGGAGTACGGAAGTGACGGCGGAGGTGGCGAGCACGGCTGCCGCGGTGAGGTAACCGGTGCCGACTCCTGCAGCGCGGCGCAGTTCGTAGCGCAGGGGACGCAGCGGATTGGGGCCTTGGCGGACGGTGATGGGGGGCGGGAGGGGAGACAGGACATCCGCGTTGCCCGGCTCGACGGACCTCGGGGACGCCTCGGCCTCCTGAGAGTCATCCGCGGGCGGTCGGCCGGCCGTTGGTCCCATGTCACCGATTTCGTCGGCCAGTTGATGTACGAGGATGCCGTGGCGGTACGCGGTTTCACCGACGTCGGCACACGTGCTTCCGTACACTGAGAGGCGGCTGCCGTCCTCTCGCACGACTTCGACGGAACGCCGTGTGGTGCGGGCCTCCTTGGTGAGGAGGGCGGCGAGCCGGGCGGCGTGAGGGCTGCGGACGGCGACGCGAGGCCGGAGCCTGGTGCGGGCGAAGTCCGCGACCTCCTGGTCGGCTACGAGCTTGCCGTCCTCGATCGTGACGACCCGGTCGGCGGTCCGCGCGGCCTCCTTCGGGTCGTCCGTGGTGATCAGCACGGTGCCGCCCCCGGCGGTGTACGCGCGCAGAACTCCGTGCAGCCAGCGGCTTTCACGGACGGAGAGCCCGTCGGCAGGGTCATCGAGAACGAGCGTGTGCGGGTCGGCCAACAGCGCGCAGGCAAGGCCCAGCCGACGGTCCATACCCCGTGAGAGCGTGCCGAGGCGTTCGTCGCGGAGGCTGACGAGACCCACCACTTCGAGGACTTCGTCGGCGCGACGGACGGGCACGCCCACGGCGGCGCACAGCATGCGGAGTTGACCGCGGACCGTGCGCGCCGGATGGCCCGGCACCTCTCCGAGGAGCACACCCACTTCGTGTGCGGGATGGGGGATGCGGTGCAGCGGACGGCCTCTGAAGTGGGTGATTCCGCGGCCCTGTTGGAGCTCGAGCATGAGCCTCAGCGCCGTCGTCTTGCCCGAGCCCGGGGCTCCGAGGAGCGCCGTGACGCGTCCCGCGTGCGCCTCGAAGGACACGTCGTCGACGGCGGGCGGAAGCTCCTTGCGGGGGTTGCTGGTCAGTCCGATGGCCTGGATCACCCAAGGCAAGATAGCGTGATATGTGCGGTTTTTCGGGCACCCTGACCCGACCCCGGAACGGTCCTCGCACAAGTCGAGCCGCGTCCTGTGTCAGACCTCGGGGCGCAGCATCGGCGGATTGAGCAGTGTGGCGCCGCCCGCGCGGAAGAGCTGGGCGGGGCGGCCGCCCTGGCGGGTGGTCGTACCCCCGGTGGGCACGAGGAAGCCGGGAGTGCCGGTCACCTTGCGGTGGAAGTTGCGGGGGTCGAGCGCCACTCCCCACACCGCCTCGTACACACGGCGCAGCTCGCCCACGGTGAACTCGGTCGGGCAGAAGGCGGTGGCCAGCGATGAGTACTCGATCTTTGAGCGGGCGCGCTCCACACCGTCGGACAGGATCTGCGCGTGATCGAAGGCGAGCGGTGCCGCCTGTTCGCCGTCGCGGCCGTACCCACCCCGCTGGAGCAGTTCCTCGACGGGGGCCCAGCGCGCGCTGTTCGCGTCGCCTCCCGCCCTGGGCGCGGGCAGATCGGGGGCGAGCGCGAGGTGAGCGACGCTGACGACCCTCATCCTCGGGTCGCGCTTGGGGTCGCCGTAGGTGGCGAGCTGCTCCAGGTGCGCGCCGTTGTCCTGAGCGGGGGTGTCCGGGTCGTGGGCGCACAGCCCGGTCTCCTCGACCAGTTCCCGCGCGGCGGCCTGCGCCAGGTCCTCGTCGGGCCGCACGAACCCGCCGGGCAGCGCCCACCGCCCCTGGAAGGGGGGCTCGCCCCTCCGTACCGCCAACGCGCACAGGGCATCGCGGCGCACGGTCAATACGACCAGGTCAACGGTGACGGCAAAGGGCGGGAAGGCTGACGGGTCGTAGGGCATGTCGCGATCATAGTCGTCTGCCTGACGATAAGCACTCCTTTCGCCGGTCACCGGGACGGCTGATCCACTCCGCCCCGGGATGCACGTCATGGGAGGCCGCCGACTCCTGATCCCCTCGGTCCCGGGGTGGCCATACGCGGCCACATCCGGCAGCGGAACAGAGCAGTACCCGCCCGAGCCCGGCCCACCCCCGGATCGTCACCGACAGCAGCCGAACCCAACCCCACAGCCAGGCCACCCCCGTCTCTCCGTACCGCTCCCCCACCCTCATGTGTCACTCCTTGTTTCACGACGTCCGGCACCTCGCCGGGATCGATAAGCGCTACCCGTGCTGTCGCCGACCCGGCCGCGCCCTTCCGCCGTCATGGAGCCGTCGGCGGCGGGCCGGGGGCGGCGCGTGCCTCCCGGCCCGGCGGAGCGTCGGCTCGGATGGCTGCTGCCGGGGCTGCCCGTGGACCGCGTCCTGCGTCGGCGACGGGACGTCGTCCGTGGCGGCGGTGCCGTGGTCTGACCGGACGACCCGTCGGTTCCGGCCGGTGGCGCCGAGGAAACGCCCGCCTCGGACCCCGCTACCGCGCCGCCGCGATCGGCGCGTTCCTTCCGAAGGCACCGGCGGATCGACTCGGGATCCAGACCCTCGTTGCACGCCTGATGCAGAAGGCGGGCGAAGAGATACCCGGGATCCGCGCCGAGCGCCATGGCGAGGGCCTCACGAGCCTCCAACTCGTCGCCGGAGGACCAGGCGACCCATCCCGCGAGGGTCAGCGGCGCCGCGGCGTGCTCTCCGTACGCACCGACACAGCGGCGCGCCAGGGCGCGCCACAGGCGCAACGCCGGACCCGCCTCGTCGCCCTCCATCCACTCCGCCGCCCTGTCGCGCGTCGTGCGGTCCTGGAGGCCGAGGATCAGAGTGGCGGCCTCGTCGTGGGCCAGTAGCTCGTCATCGCGGAGATCCACCGGAAGCGTGCCGGACAAGGTCGGCGCGTCGGCGAACCGGCGCATGAGCCGGTCGGCCAGTTCCAGCGTCTGGTCCGCCACGTCCACACGGCTCTCGTCGTCCAGGATCCTGGGAATGAGAGTCATGCTCACGGCGTTCAGCGCGGACTCCTGCTCCAGCGCCGCCGCGGTCTCCCAGGGACTGAGCCGTGCCCTCAACTCTCGTAGTGAACCCCGTACTTGGAGACCGGCGTACGTCGCCGCGGCGGCCAGGACCGAGGTGCCGGGCAGACCCATGGGCGTACCACCGGAAGGGCAGCACTCTTCACTGGGGCAGACATACGACCACCAGCGGTTGTCCGAGATGCACAGTGCCTCGACCACGGGGACGTCGAGAGCGCCGCATGCCGTGCGCAGCAACTGCGCCAGCGGGCGCAGGCGTCCCATGACCTCCTGCCCCGACTCGCCGTCCTCGGGGTCCTGGCAGAGGAAGGCGACCATGCTCTCGACCGGTGCGCCCCTGCGTTCGCTTCCCTTGACGAGGCCCTGCGCCAACTGCTCGGCCACGGCCGGCCAGTCGTCCGCGCTGCCAGGGATGCCGAGCCGTGCTCGCCCGCCGAACCGGCCCCGCCCGTCCCGGTCGTGCAGGGCGACGAGCACGATGCTGTCCTCGGGCCGGTATCCGAGCAAGTACGGCAGAGCATCGGCCAGTTCAGCCGGGGTACGGAGCGTGACCTGGTGCTCGGCGCACGGGACACCGTCCGCATCGCGCCCCGCACCGTCGGCGCCTCCACCCAGGCGATTTTCCCCATGGCCGCCGCGCTCGCCCCCTTCTCCACGCCCGTCGTGCCCGCTGATGTCACCGTTGCCGGAAGTCCCGGCCGCTTCGCTGTGATTCGTCATGTGGCGACCATCCCGCGGATCTTCAGATTCCGCTTTGCCCTGTGGATAACCACGATCATGACCGTGTCAGAAGTGTCCACAGTCCGGCGGACGCGTTCGCGCGATGTCCGACCCATCGGGTTCCATGGGGCCATGACCCACGAAGACCTGCGCACTGCGGCCGATACCGTTCTCGCCCGCCTCGTCGGCGCCCGGGCGGGCGACGCCCGGCTGCGCGAGGACCAGTGGCGAGCCATCGAAGCACTCGTCGCCGACAAGCGCAGAGCCCTGGTCGTGCAGCGCACCGGCTGGGGCAAGTCCGCGGTGTACTTCGTCGCGACCGCGCTGCTGCGTGAGCAGGGAGCGGGCCCCACGGTCATCGTCTCCCCGCTCCTCGCGCTCATGCGCAACCAGGTCGAGGCGGCCGCACGCGCCGGGATCCACGCGCGGACCATCAACTCGTCCAACCCCGAGGAATGGGACACCATCCAGCACGAGGTGGCCGCGGGTGAGGTCGATGTGCTCCTGGTGAGCCCGGAGCGTCTCAACAACCCCGACTTCCGTGACCAGGTACTGCCGAAGCTCGCTGCGGCGACCGGCCTCCTCGTGGTCGACGAAGCGCACTGCATCTCAGACTGGGGCCATGACTTCCGGCCGGACTACCGCAGGCTGCGCACCATGCTCGCCGATCTCCCGCCCGGCGTACCGGTCCTGGCCACCACCGCGACGGCCAACGCGCGCGTGACGGCCGATGTGGCGGAGCAGCTGGGCACCGGTGGCAGCACGGACGCCCTCGTCCTGCGCGGCCCGCTGGACCGGGAGAGCCTGAGCCTCGGCGTGCTGCGGCTGCCGGACGCCGCTCACCGGATGGCCTGGCTCGCCGAGCACCTCGGCGAGCTGCCCGGCTCCGGAATCATCTATACGCTCACGGTGGCCGCAGCTGAGGAAGTCACCGCGTTCCTTCGACAGTGCGGGCACCCGGTGGCGTCGTACACCGGAAAGACGGAGAACGCGGACCGGCAGCAGTCCGAGGAGGATCTGCTCGCCAATCGCGTGAAGGCACTGGTCGCCACATCCGCGCTGGGCATGGGCTTCGACAAGCCCGACCTGGGCTTCGTGGTGCACGTTGGGTCACCGTCGTCTCCGATCGCCTATTACCAGCAGGTGGGACGGGCGGGGCGTGGTGTGGACCATGCAGAGGTGCTGCTTCTGCCGGGCAGGGAGGACGAGGCGATCTGGCAGTACTTCGCCTCGATCGCCTTTCCTCCTGAAGAGCAGGTACGACGCACGCTGGACGCCCTCGCGCAGGCAGGCCGGCCGCTCTCGCTGCCCGCGCTCGAACCACTGGTGGAGCTGCGCCGGTCCCGGCTGGAGACGATGCTCAAGGTCCTGGACGTGGACGGCGCGGTCCAGCGGGTCAAGGGTGGCTGGATCTCCACGGGCGCCGCTTGGACGTACGACGCCGAGCGCTATGCCTGGGTCGCCAAGCAGCGGACAACCGAGCAGCAGGCGATGCGTGACTACGTGACGACTACCGGCTGCCGGATGGAGTTCCTGCGGCGGCAGTTGGACGATGAAGGGGCGGCCCCGTGCGGCCGCTGTGACAATTGCGCCGGTCAGCAGTTCGCCGACGCGGTCTCCCCTGCCGCGCTGGACTCGGCGCGCGGTGAGCTCGGCCGCGCGGGTATCGAGGTAGAGCCCCGGAAGATGTGGCCGACGGGCCTGCCCTCGATCGGCGTCGATCTGAAGGGACGCATCCCGGCCGGCGAACAGGCCGCGACCGGGCGGGCGTTGGGACGGCTCTCGGACATCGGCTGGGGCAACCGGCTGCGGCCGATGCTGGCGCCTCAGGCACCGGACGGACCCGTTCCGGACGATGTGGCGAAAGCTGTGATCGCAATGCTGACCGACTGGGCGAAGGGGCCCGGCGGCTGGGCCTCAGGGAGCCCCGACGCACAGCCGCGCCCGGTCGGCGTCGTCACCATGGCCTCGCACAGCCGGCCGCGTCTGATCCAGTCGCTCGGGGCACGGATCGCCGAGATCGGACGCATGCCACTGCTGGGTTCCCTGGAGTATGCCGCTGGAGCCGAGGCGGCGCAGACCTCCAGGAGCAACAGCGCGCAGCGGCTCAAGGCGCTCGACGGGGCGCTGGCCGTGCCGCCCGACCTGGCCCAGGCCCTCGCGGGGGCCCAAGGCCCCATACTGCTCGTGGACGATCTGACCGAGACCGGCTGGACGCTCGCGGTGGCCGCACGCATGCTCCGGAGAACCGGTGCGCAGGAGGTGTTGCCGCTGGTGCTCGCCGTGCAGGCGTGATTTATGCGTCGGCAAGGAGGGCACTGTGCGGGGATATATGAGACGCATCCCCAGATAGCAGGCAGCGGCCCTGATTGCTCGTTGCCGCAATCAAGTTCGACAGGAAGAATTGGGGGTGCGCCCCGCATGGCCTGTCCGAAGCCCGGTAGGGCCCTGCCGCGGTGCGCTCCCCCGTCCGACCCCGCCCTCAGCATGGGCGCGTAGCCGAAGGGAGGACCGTGACCTTCGGATTCGCTCCGTCCCCGGCGGCATCGATGCCGACGTCCGCCGCGTCCGCCAACTCACTGGCCCGGATGCTCGAACCCGCCGAGTGGGCCGCCGCGGGGATTCCGCTGTTGCGCAGTCCCCGGGAGGTCGTCACCGGGCTGCATTCCCGGCATCGCCCACGGCCCGCGACCGCCATCGTGGCCGTCCTCGATCCGGAGGAACGGCTGCAGGCGAGCGCCTCGTTCACCCGGCGTCCGGCCCCGGCGGACGGCTGGATGTTCCGCAACGCACTGCTCGCGCAGCTGCGCCGGGTCATCCCGCACGATCTGCGGCGCCGCACCCCGGTTCGTACGGCCGTGCTGCTCTACTGCCGTGAGGGCGACGCGCGTTGGACGGAGGAGGACGGGGCGTGGATGTGGGGGCTACGGGACGCGTGCACGCTGCACGGCCTGCGCTGCGGGGCGTACATCACGCTGACGGGTGAGGGCTGGCAGGTCCTGGGCGAGGGGCGCGGCGGCCGTCATCCCAACGCGGACTCGGCGCCGGAGTCCTTCGAGTCCTTCGCCACGGCAGAGGCACCCCAGCCGCGCACCGGGGGCGCCGCCTCGGACGTACTGCGCCGCGCGGCGGCCCGCTGACCCGGCGACGAAGCCCGACTGATCGCCGCCAGCAGTCGCGGCCGCCTGCGACGGGTGCGTGAAGCCCGGCCCCGGCGACGTACCGACGCACGACAACCTCGACGGCAACCCACATGAAGCCGTGGCACGGCGACCCTGGCCGCGCCGGTACGGCCCCCCCGTACCGGCACACGTCAAACCACCCATCGTGCACATGCCGCCGTAGCGGCACCCACCCCCTTCGAGGGAAGCGGGTTCTCAGACCTCTGCCCCCAGCACCGAGTTGATCTTCTGCGGGTCGCCGCAGACGATCAGCAGGGCGCCGGCTCGGCCGAGGGCCAGCGGTAGGGCCGTGGCGGCGGCAGCGTCGGGACCGCCGTTGACGGCGACGACCACCACGGGGCGGGACGCGACACGACCGGCGAGCGAGGCGTCGGCGTAGAAGACGTCGTCGCCCGCGTCGTGCTGGGCCCAGTACGCGGCCTCGCCGAAGGACAACTCGTGCGCGGCCCACGGATGAGGCTCGCCGGTGGTGATCACCAGCACCTCACCGGGGGCACGGCCCGTGTCGAGCAGCAGGTCGACTGCTTCCTCGGCGGCATCCAGTGCCCCCTCCGCCGAGGCCGGGATCAGCTGGATCTGCGGAGCGGAGGAAGCGGCGGGGGCAGCCGGAGCGGATGGCTCCGGCTTGGCCACAGGCGTGTCGCGCGGCGCACGTTGCGCCGGCGGCATCGGCCGGACGGCACCCGGACGACCGGGACGCGGCGGAGCCGCGGGACGGGGACCGGGTACGGGGCGGGGGGTCGGCGCGCTGCGGCCGTTGGCCGGAGTGGCGCGGGGACCCTGGGCACTCTCGTGAATCTGAGGCTCCTCGGGAATGAGAGGCATGAGCTGATTTTTATCAAACGCCGGTGTGACTCGCCCCGGCGGGTGGCACATGAGTGCGAGCGGAACCGTCAGAAGTCGAGGCCGAGCTGACCTTCGATCTCCGGAACGCTTCCGTCCGCCCAACTGCGGACCTTCTTGAGGTGCCGCCACTGGGGCAGCGCATCAAGATACGCCCACGAGAGCCGGTGGTACGGGGTGGGGCCCCGCAACTCCAGCGCGGCCTTGTGCACGGGTGACGGATACCCGGCGTTGGTCGCAAAACCGAAGTCTGCATGTTCGATGCCCAGTTCGGCCATCAGTTTGTCACGCTCGACCTTGGCGATCACCGAGGCCGCCGCGACGGCCACGCACGACTGGTCGCCCTTGATGACCGGACGGACCCGCCAAGGAGTGCCGAGATAGTCGTGCTTCCCGTCGAGGATGATCGCGTCGGGGCGAACCGGCAGGGCATCCAGGGCGCGTACGGCGGCAAGCCGCAACGCGGCCGTCATCCCCAGGTCGTCGATCTCCTCCGGAGAGGCATGTCCCAGGGCGTACGACGTCACCCACTTCGCCAGCTCCTCGGCCATCTCGGTACGCCGCTTGATGGTGAGGAGCTTGGAATCGGTGAGGCCTTCGGGCGGGCGGCGCAACCCCGTGACCGCCGCGCAGACGGTGACCGGACCGGCCCACGCGCCGCGCCCCACCTCGTCGACACCGGCAATGACCTTCGCTCCGGTGGTGGCGCGCAAGGAGCGCTCGACGGTGTGAGTGGGTGCTTCGTACGCCATGGCGGCACCAGAGTACGCCGCCCGGAAGCCCATGCGACACCCAGGTTTCCCCGGGCAACCACAGAGGGAATTCAGCCGCCACTCGAACGCGGTGCCGGCATCACGTCATGCCGTACTCGGCCGCAGCAGCGGAAGCATCAACTGGTCGACCATGGCTTCCAGCTCCCGCCCGTTCCATTCACAGGCGCACACCTTCGAGCGGTACATCATCATCGCCGGCATGGTGTCGAAGACGTACCTGTTCGCAGCCTCGGGTCGCACATCGCCCCGCGCGATCCCACGGCGAACGATCTCCTCAACGAGCCGAGCACCCGGCTCCACGACCCGTTCGAGGATCACGGTGTGGAAGCGCTCGGCCGTACCGAAGTCACATTCGTAAAGCACTGAGCGCAGCGCCAATCCGGTGCGCGAGAACATCACCTCGCGCACCCGGCGACAGAGATCCAGGAGTTCTTCGCGCACGCTGCCGATGTCGGGCGCGTGCTCCAACTCCGGGAGCCCGGACCGGAGCGCGTCGACGACGAGATCCTCCTTGGACGGCCAACGACGGTAGACCGCGGCCTTGCCGGTCTGAGCTCCCGCGGCGACGCCCTCCATCGTGAGGCCGTTCCAGCCGACCGTACTGAGCTGGTCGAGCGCGGCCTCGAGGATCGCGCGTTCGAGTACGGCGCCGCGCCGACGCAGGGAGGCCGGCTGAGCGGGGGCGGCCGTCAAGCGCGAAGTAGCCATCTGAGTGTCTCCGTTGTGCAGGGGGAGCGGGGATCTCGGGGAAGAGCGAGCGGACCGGTGACACGACACGAAAGCGATTCAGTGAACGCTTGCGTTCACTGACGGGGACTCACTAACGTTGACGCGACAGTGAACGCGAGCGTTCACTAACGTACTTGTGGGGGACCCAATAGTGACAACCTCTCAACTGACAAAGGACCAGAAGCCAGGGGCGGCCCGCCGGGAGGGGCATCCCGGCATCGCGCTCACCGTCATCGCGGCCTGCCAACTCATGGTGGTACTCGATGCCACGATTGTGAACATCGCACTCCCGCACATTCAAGACGCGCTCAAGTTCTCCACGACCGACCTCACGTGGGTGGTCAGCGCGTACACGCTCACCTTCGGCGGCCTGCTGCTGCTCGGCGGCCGGGCCGGCGACATCCTCGGCCGGCGCCGGGTCTTCATGACCGGCATCCTGCTCTTCACACTTGCCTCGTTGCTCGGCGGTTTCGCCCAGGAACCCTGGCAGTTGCTGGCCGCACGCGCTCTCCAGGGCGTCGGTGGCGCGATCGCGTCGCCCACCTCGCTGGCGCTCATCACCACGACCTTCCCCGAAGGTCCCGAACGCAACAGGGCGTTCGGTGTCTTCGCCGCGGTCTCGGCCGGCGGCGGCGCGATCGGTCTGCTGGCCGGCGGCATGCTCACCGAGTGGCTCGACTGGCGCTGGGTGCTCTTCGTCAACGTACCCATCGGCCTGCTGATCGCGTTCCTCACGCCGCTCTACATCAGCGAGTCCGAACGGCATCCGGGGCGCTTCGACATCGCGGGCGCGCTGACCTCGACACTCGGCATGGCGTCCCTCGTCTACGGCTTCATCCGGGCCTCGGAGGAAGGTTGGCGCGACAGCCTCACCCTCGGGTCCTTCGGGGCGGCGGCGGCCCTGCTGCTGGCCTTCGGACTGATCGAGTCCAGGGCCAAGGAGCCGATCACGCCATTGCGCATGTTCGCCGACCGCAACCGCTCCGGCACGTATGTGATCATGCTGAGCCTGGCCGCGGCGATGTTCGGCATGTTCTTCTTCATCGTGCTATTCGTGCAGAACGTGCTGGACTACACGCCCATCGAGGCGGGCCTTGCCTTCCTCCCGGTCACGGTCGCGATCGCCTTCGGAGCGGGCCTCTCGCAGCGGCTCCTGCCCGTACTCGGCCCCAAGCCCTTCATGGTCGTCGGCTCGGTGCTCTCCGTGATCGGACTCGGCTGGCAGACCTTCATCAGCCCCGACAGCTCGTACGCCGGCGGAGTGCTTGGCCCGATGCTGGTGTTCGGTTTCGGCATGGGTCTGAACTTCGTGACGCTGACGCTCACCGCGGTCTCCGGTGTGGCCCAGCACGAGGCGGGCGCGGCGTCCGGCCTGCTCAACGCCACGCAGCAGGTGGGCGGTTCGCTCGGTCTGTCCATCCTGACCACGGTCTTCGGCACGGCAAGCCGTGACGAGGCGGAGAAGCAGTTGCCCGCGTTCGTGGCGAACGCCTCGCCGGAGCAGAAGGCGGAGTTCGCGCAGACGCAGCAACTGCCGGCTCCCTGGGGCAATGAGGTGCTGGCCCAGGGCATATCCACCGCCTTCATCCCGGCCGCTGCGATGGCCGTACTGGCCCTGGTCGTCGCCGCGCTGGTGATCCGGGTCCGCAAGAGCGACCTCGAGGCCCTGTCGGGCACCGCAGGACCCGCCGGGGGCTGACGCGGACGAGTGGGCCGGACCCGCGGTCCCGTGAACGCCGGTCCGGCCCGCCCTGTACGTTCTGGTGCGTGCCTCAGCGGTACTGGAACTCGTCACGGAGTTGCAGGCACTCGCTCCAGTCCGCCTCGGCCGACAGCGGCCTGTCCTCGAGGATGTCGCGGGCCCGGGCCTCACCCCAACTGGTGGCGTACCAGGGCTTGTTCTCCTTCTTCAGTTCCCTCGCGATGGGCTCGAGCGCGCAGGAGCGCAGCGGCTCCTCAAGCTTGTCGAGGGCCGGTACAGCATCCGCCGACAGGCCGCGCGCGTAGTCGACGTCGAACTTGCCCTCGCCGTCCTTGCTCGTGGCCTCGTACCGCTCGACGTTGCGCTCGGCGACCAGGCCGTCCGGCGAGAGAAGCCCGAAGGCGAGCACACCGGCGGCGGCACTGGCCATCACCGCACGCGGCAGCCAGCGGGCTCCCCATACGCCGGCCGCCATGATGAGCACGATGACCAGGGCAAGCCAGAGCTCCACCGTCACCACCGAGATCCTCAGTCGCGTCAGTCCATACGCCTCCACGTACATGTCCATACGCCGCACCGCCGATGCCACGACAACGAGCGTGAGAACACAGAGAGTTCCCAGGACAGCGCGCACCAGCGTCCAGTCGCGCGCCCCGTTCCGCGGGGCCCAGCGCAGGGCGAAGACGATGACCAGCAGGGTGAGCAGCGTGACCAGGAGCAGCTGCCAGAATCCCTGGCGCGCGTACTCTGCGTAACTCTGGCCGGTCTTCTCCAGCACGGTGTCGTATCCGCCGAACAGGACGGCGAGTTGGACGGCGTTGAAGGCCGCGAAGAGCACGACGAGCACGATCAGGGGCAGCGCCCACTCGACCCGGCCACGTTCCCGGCCCGGGGGCACCTCGATGCGGTCCCACTGAACGGGCGAAGCGGCCGTGTGTGCCGCCGCCAGCGCGCCGACCAGGCCGAGCACCAGCAGGACGAAGTGCCAGGGGCCGCCGGAGACGGAAGCGTCCGGCATGACGCCGCCGAGCAGATCCGCGAAGGCCGCGTCGGCCCCCGCGAACAGCGCCCCGAAGACCAGCAGCAGAACCGCGGCCACCGCGAGCGCGCGCAGCACCGGGCCCAGGTTGCCGCGGGCACCGCCGAATCGTTCCCGCAGGCCTCGCCAGCCCCAGACGGGCCCGGTGAGAACCGAGGTGTACAGGCCGATCGGGCCGAACAGCACTCCGGGCCAGGTACGGCCGCCGTGCAGCGCGAGCGAGCCCGCGGCCACGGCGGTCACCACGGCGAGGAACGTCGGCCAGTCGGCGTCGCGCAGCGCCGGCACGGTCAGCAGGGCGAGGCCGCCGACTCCCCACACCAGCGTCCAGCGCCGCGGGCCACGGCCGGCCGCCTGAGCGGCGTAGTACGCGGCGAGCGCGGCGGGAATCGCCACCAGCAGGAGGTTGAGGGCCAGTCCGTCGGCGAGCAGCAGCATGCTCAGTACGCCGGTGGCCAGGGCGGCCCAAAGGGTGGCGGGACGGACGGGCGCCGGGGACTTCGCCTGAAGGTCCGCGAACCACCAGGCGGACTCGGCGACCGGGTAGTCCCAGTCGTCGACATCCCCTCGGTCCGGATCGTCCCCGTCGGCATCGCCCTCCGAGGCGGCGTCGCCGGAGTACGACGCGGGGACGGCATCCTCGGGCTCATCGGCAGCGACGGCAGGCTTCTTGGTCAGGGCGGCGGTACGCCCACTGACAGCGCCTCTCCCTCCTCCGGAGCCCTCACCAGCGCTCCCCTCGGCACCCCCTCCATCTTCAGCTCCCGGCTTTCTCGGTTCGGCCTCGGACGGCGTGTCTGGCACGGGACCCCCTCCCGACCGGTCCACAGGTGGCTCGCAGCACGTGGCTGGGCCGGAAGCCAGGGGACCGGTGTCTCGTCGGCGCACGCCCGAGATGATCAACGGGCGGCGTGGCGGACAGGGTATCCGCGGGTAAGCCCGCGCAGCGGGGAGCTGGGGCTCTGTGTCAGGTCTGTGACAGTTACGGGTGCTCCGTCATCCAGCCCGGCAGGGCCTCCGTCCGTTCCGCCCAGTCCGCAGGAGGTGTGCCCGCCTTACCACCGGCCAGCACGCCACCCACGATGGCGCAGTTCGTGTCCACGTCCCCGCCCACCTGGGCGGTTGTCCAGAAAGCCCGCTCGTAGTCGCCGAGCGAACGTGCGGCAGACCAGAGCGCGAACGGCACCGTGTCGTGTGCGCTCGTACGCCGCCCGCAGCCGAGCACCGCGGCGACCGTCGTCGCGTCGTCGTAGTCGAGCATGTCCCGGGCCCGCCGCAGCCCGGCCTCGACAGCGCTGCGCGGCACGAGGGCTATGACGCCGTCGAGGAGTGCCCCGGCGCTGGGCGGACCGCCCGGGGCGGCGGCCAGCGCGGCCGCAGCGGCCACGGCCATGGCGCCGGCCACGGCCTCGCGGTGCTGATGCGTGGGGTACGCCGAGATCTCGGCCTGGTGCGTCGCCTGCTCCGGATCGTCCGCGTACCAGGCGCCCAGGGGTGCGATGCGCATCGCGGCGCCGTTCCCCCACGAGCCCTGTCCGTTGAAGAGGGCCGAGGCCAGCTCGCGCCAGTCGCCGCCCTCTCGGATCAGCCGCAACAGACGGTTGACCGCCGGCCCGTAGCCCCGGTCGAAGTCGTGGCGCTCCGCGAAGGAGCGGGCCAGCTCATCCTGGTCGATACGGCGGTGGGCGACCAGAACGGCCACTACGGAGCAGGCCATTTCGGTGTCGTCGGTCCACTGCCAGGGGCCGGCCGGCAGGGTACGGCGCTTGAGCAGCGGGTAGTTCTCGGGCACGAAGAACTGCGAGCCCAGCGCGTCCCCCACCGCGAGTCCGCCCAGGGAGGCCAGGGTGCGGGCCAAGCGCCGGTCGGGAGAGGAGTCAGCGGTCATCGCCCTGCCAAATCTGTCCGGTGACTCCGTACGGTTTCGGATCACGCCAGCGGTCGAAGGGCCGGTCAAGTGTGTACTTGCCGTCCTCCCCGAGAACGAGCATCCGCATCTCCCCGTTCCCGGGGTTCACCAGGCACTCGAACTCCGCGACCGACCAGTGGAACCAGCGCATGCAGAACAGCCGCATGGCCAGCCCGTGAGTCACTATGAGCACGTTCGGCGGATGGTCGGGCGCCTCGAAGCTGCGGAACAGGCTCTCCAGGAAGCCGCCGACCCGGTCGTACACGTCGGCACCGGACTCCCCCTGCGCGAAGCGGTAGAAGAAGTGCCCATACGCGTCGCGATACGCCTTCTGCTGGCGTACGTCCTCCCGGTCCTGCCAGTTGCCCCAGTCCTGCTCGCGCAGCCGCGGCTCTTCGCGTACGCGCACGAGTTCGGGGTCGAGATGGAAGGCGCGGAACGTCTCGTGCGTACGGCGATATGGAGAGACGTAAACGCTTACGCGCTCATGACCGAACACCTCCCGCAGCCGCTTGCCCGTCTCTTCCGCCTGCTGCCATCCCGTCTCGGTGAGGGCCAGTGCGTGGTCGGGTTCGCGTTCGTACACGGTGTCATCGGCATTGCCCACCGACTCGCCGTGTCGGACAAGGACGATGCGCCGTGGTCGTGCCATGCCAAAACCCTAGATCGGATCGGAGCGGATCGAGCACTCGTACGGGCTCCATAAGGCGGAGATCACACAACTGTGACCGCTTCAGACCGTCCGCGACCGCTTCAGACCGTCCAGCCCGGCTCCAGCTCCACGATGTCGCCCGCGAGGGCCGCCACATCCGCCTCGATCTGGGCGCGCAGGGCAAGCCGCTCGACGCGCTCGGTGCGGTACTTGCCGTGCTCGGCGGCCGACTGCCACATCGACAGCACCAGGAACTCATGACCGGGCGCCTCACCGAACAGCCCGCGCACCATGCCGGGAGAGCCGGCCATCGCCGGGTTCCACACCTTCTCCTGCATCAACGCGAAGTGCTCGGCCCTCTCCTCGTGGACGCGGCAGTGCGCCACCCGTACCAGGTCGGCGTCCGTGAAGCGCGGCTCGAAGCCGGTCTTCACGTCGAAGCGATGATCGAAGAGTTTGATATGCGGATCCTTGAAGGTGCCGGACTGCGCGGCGGCCAGCCGGTCATGGGAGCGGGCCATGAAGGAGTCGTAGAACGCACGGCTCTCCCAGAAGGCGAAGACATGGGCCACTCCGGGTCGCCCCCGACTCCAGCCCCCACCCTGCCCCCGGAACCCCGGCTCCCCCAGAAGCCCCGCCCATTTCCGCTGCCCCCGTTCAAAACCGCGGCGGTCCACCACGGTGCAGCGAATCCACTTGACCAGCACCGCGCCATCGTAAGGCCACAGAACGTGGCCTTGGTCACGCTCTGGCGGAGTACATCCGCGCGAGCGCCTCCAGTTGCGTGACACGATGGACAACATGCCTCAGCTGCCCGGCAGTTGGGGCGACTGTCACAGGGGACCAGGAGGGAGATCTGGTGAACGGCCTCAACAAGGGCATCAGCAAGGTCGAGGTCGCGGTGAAGTGGGACCCGAGTCCCGCCGGCGAGCCGCCCACCGATCTCGACCTCGTCGCCGCGACCTACTTGGCGACGAACACACACGAAAACCCCGACTACGTAGTGCACTTCGACAGCCGATCCCCGGACGGCACCATCACCCTCAACCGGGACAGCAAGGACGGCAAGGGCTTCGGCTGGGACGAGGTGATGACCCTGGAGCTCACCCGTCTCGACAAGCGGTACGCGCGCGTTGTCGTCGGCGTCTGCATCCAGCAGCGCTCCGGACCGAGGACCTTCGTCGGGGTGCGCCACCCCTCACTGCGCATCAGCGAGGGCTACACCGTCCTCGCCGAGGACGACTTCGGCGGCGTACTGGGAGCGACGTCCGCGACAGTCGCCGAGTTCGTGCGCGACGACTCCGGAGAGTGGTCTTTCCACTCCGGCGTCCGAGGCTTCGACGGGGACCCGGCATCCTTCGCCAGGACCATGGGCAGCCGCCACGAATCCTGACCGGCTCAAGCGTGAGGGGCGGTACGGCCTGGCCGTACCGCCCCTCACGGTCTTGGATCAGCTGCAGCCGCTGGTGGAGCCGCAGCCCTCGCAGATGTAGCAGGACCCGGCCCGCTGCATCTTCGTACCGCAGGAGAAGCACAGGGGGGCGTCCGCCTGGATGCCCAGCTGCATCTCCACCAGCTCGGCGCTGGTGTGCGCCTGCTCCGGGGCGGGCTTGGCCGCCTCGACCACGGCCTTCGGGGATGCGACGGCCTTCAGTTCCTGCGCGCGGGGCGCGGACTGGGCGAGACCCTCGACGTCGACCTCGTCGTCGGACGGCTCGTACGAACCGGTCTCCAGGTGACGCTGGCGCTCCTCCGCGGAGTGGATACCGAGCGCGGAACGAGTCTCGAAGGGCAGGAAGTCGAGCGCCAGGCGGCGGAAGATGTAGTCGACGATCGACTGCGCCATCCGCACATCCGGGTCGTCCGTCATACCGGCCGGCTCGAAGCGCATGTTGGTGAACTTCGAAACGTACGTCTCCAGGGGCACGCCGTACTGCAGGCCCACGGAAACGGCGATCGAGAAGGCGTCCATCATGCCCGCGAGGGTGGAACCCTGCTTCGACATCTTCAGGAAGACCTCGCCGAGACCGTCGTCCGGGTAGGAGTTGGCGGTCATGTAGCCCTCGGCACCGCCCACCGTGAAGGAGGTGGTGATACCGGGACGCCCCTTGGGGAGGCGCTTGCGCACCGGGCGGTACTCGACGACCTTCTCGACCGTCCCGCGGATGGTCTCCTCCGCCCGCTCGGCGGCCGCGGTGGCTTCGGGGCTCTGGTTGCCCTTGTTCTTCGCGGAGAGGGGCTGGCCGACCTTGCAGTTGTCGCGGTAGATCGCGAGCGCCTTGACGCCCATCTTCCACGCCTCGAAGTAGACCTCCTCGACGTCCTCGACGGTCGCCGACTCCGGCAGGTTGACCGTCTTGGAGAGCGCGCCGGAGATCCAGGGCTGAATCGCGGCCATCATGCGGACGTGGCCCATCGCGGAGATGGAACGCTCGCCCATGGCGCAGTCGAAGACCTCGTAGTGCTCGTGCCTGAGTCCGGGGGCGTCGACCACATTGCCGTGCTCGGCGATGTGATCGACGATCGCCTCGATCTGCTCCTCCTGGTAGCCGAGGCGGCGCAGGGCCTGCGGCACGGTGCCGTTGACGATCTGCATCGAGCCGCCGCCGACCAGCTTCTTGAACTTGACCAGCGCGAGGTCGGGCTCGAGGCCGGTGGTGTCGCAGGACATCGCCAGACCGATGGTGCCGGTCGGGGCGATGACGGACGCCTGGGAGTTACGGAAGCCGTTCTTCGCACCGAGACGGACCACGTCCTGCCAGGCCTCCGTGGCGGCGGCCCAGATCGGAGTGTCCAGGTCGTCCATGCGGACGGCCACGGCGTTGGCGTCGGCGTGCTGCTTCATGACGCGCTGGTGCGGCTGCGCGTTGCGGGCGTAGCCGTCGTACGGGCCGACAACCGCGGCGAGTTCCGCGGAGCGCTTGTACGACGTGCCCGTCATCAGGGAGGTGATGGCGCCGGCGAGGGCACGGCCACCGTCGGAGTCGTACGCGTGGCCCGTGGCCATCAGGAGGGCGCCGAGGTTGGCATATCCGATGCCCAGCTGACGGTAGGCGCGGGTGTTCTCGGCGATCTTCTGGGTCGGGAAGTCCGCGAAGCAGATGGAGATGTCCATCGCCGTGATGACGAGCTCGACGACCTTGGAGAAGCGCTCGGCGTCGAAGGCCTGGTTGCCCAAGCCGTCGTCCTTCAGGAACTTCATCAGGTTCAGCGAGGCGAGGTTGCAGGACGTGTTGTCCAGGTGCATGTACTCGCTGCAGGGGTTCGAGCCGTTGATACGGCCGGACTCCGGGCAGGTGTGCCAGTGGTTGATGGTGTCGTCGTACTGGATGCCCGGGTCGGCGCAGGCCCAGGCGGCCTCGGCCATCTTGCGGAAGAGTTCCTTGGCGTCGACCTCCTCGATGACCTCGCCGGTCATCCGCGCACGCAGGCCGAACTTCTCGCCGTTCTCGACCGCCTTCATGAACGCGTCGTTCACGCGGACCGAGTTGTTGGCGTTCTGGTACTGGACGGACGTGATGTCGTCGCCGCCCAGGTCCATGTCGAAGCCCGCGTCACGCAGGGCGCGGATCTTCTCTTCTTCCTTGACCTTGGTCTGGATGAAGTCCTCGATGTCGGGGTGATCGACGTCGAGGATGACCATCTTGGCGGCGCGACGGGTGGCACCACCGGACTTGATCGTTCCAGCCGAGGCGTCGGCACCGCGCATGAAGGAGACCGGACCGGAGGCGTTGCCACCGGAGGACAGCAGTTCCTTGGACGAGCGGATCCGGGAGAGGTTCAGGCCGGCACCGGAGCCGCCCTTGAAGATCATGCCCTCTTCCTTGTACCAGTCGAGGATCGAGTCCATGGAGTCGTCGACGGCCAGGATGAAGCAGGCGGAGACCTGCTGGGGCTGCGGTGTGCCGACGTTGAACCACACCGGCGAGTTGAAGCTGAAGATCTGGTGCAGGAGGGCGTACGCCAGCTCGTGCTCGAAGATCTCGGCATCGGCAGGCGAGGCGAAGTACTTGTAGTCCTCACCGGCCTTCCGGTAGGTCTTCACGATGCGGTCGATGAGCTGCTTGAGGCTCACCTCGCGCTGCGGGGTGCCCACAGCACCGCGGAAGTACTTGCTGGTGACGATATTGACCGCGTTCACCGACCAGAACTCGGGGAACTCGACGCCACGCTGCTCGAAGTTGACCGAGCCGTCGCGCCAGTTGGTCATGACGACGTCACGACGCGCCCACTCGACCTCGTCGTACGGATGCACGCCCGGGGTGGTGTGGATGCGCTCGATCCGCAGCCCCTTGTTCGCCTTGGTGCCCTTGGCTCGGGAACTCCGTGCCGGACCGCTCGCCGTCTCTGTCATGCCGCCTCCCTGTATCGGGCCAAAACGCCCTGAAGTGCCTCGTTCTTCCCGGGGCACGGTGTGTGTCTGGTGCTGCGCGCAGCGCATGGGCGACTGCTCGCAACAGGTCTGTGAACCGCCGCCGGCCGACGCAGGTCGGCCCGCTGGTCAGTCGCCGGCGCCTGCGGGCACGGGGACTTCGGCAGCCCCTCCGGACCCGCGGTCGCCCCCCTGGCGCCCCTCGCCCGCGTCATCGTCGTCCGCGGCGGGGCGCTGCGTCTGTTCCCTGAGTTCCGCGATCGCGGCCTCGAAGTCCTCCGGCGAATCGAACGCCCGGTAGACGGACGCGAACCGCAGATAGGCGACGAGGTCCAGTTCCTGCAGCGGGCCGAGAATGGCCAGCCCCACGTCATGGGTGGTCAGTTCGGCGCTTCCGGTGGCCCGCACAGCCTCCTCGACCCGCTGGCCGAGCTGGGCGAGTGCGTCCTCGGTGACAGGCCGCCCCTGGCACGCCTTGCGCACGCCATTGATGACCTTGGTACGACTGAAGGGCTCGGTGACTCCGGACCGCTTGACCACCATGAGCGAGCACGTCTCCACCGTCGTGAACCGACGGGAGCAGTGAGGACACTGGCGGCGCCTGCGGATCGACGTACCGTCGTCGGTCGTACGGCTGTCGACGACGCGGCTGTCGGGGTGCCTGCAGAAGGGGCAGTGCATCGAACTCCATCCCTCCTTCACAGCACGACTCAATAGCCTCGACAGGCCACTTGCGCCCCTCGAAGCAGTCCCCAGCATAGGCGATGATCAGACCCCGAAGGAGCCGGGGGACCACAACTTCTGGGCTGCTGTTGCCATCCAACCACTAGATCTGGGGTTTGGCCGTAAATTTTCCCAGGCTCGCGCGTGTCGCTCCTTCCGAGCACGCACGCCACACCGATCTCGACATGTGCCGCACACCCATACCGGCGCCGGGGCCTGCAGGGATAACGTGGGCGCCGCAGGCAGGGGCCGGTATTCGGTTGACGGGATACCGGATGGCAGACTTGGCGCCGACCCACGAGGTCGTCGTCCCGGCGGCGAAGAGTACAGAAATCAGCCGTTTTGTCCGCCAGGTGCAGTGTTGGCCATACACCCAAGCACATGATCACGCCAGGTGATTCGCAATCTTTCACTCGAACGTGTGTTTGGCGCAACCTTTCGAAAGCAACTACCGTTGTCCAGCAGGGAGACGAACGAGAGGGGCCGACCGTGACCACCACCGCAGACAGTGCCACCATCACTGCCCAGGACCGCTCCCAGGGCCGACTCGAGCCGGTGCATGCCATGAATGAAGCGTTGAATCAGGAGGGGCCCAAGCCCACGCGCTCCCTGCCGGGCCGACCTCCCGGAATCCGGGCGGACAGCTCCGGACTCACCGACCGGCAGCGCCGGGTGATCGAGGTCATCAGGGACTCCGTGCAGCGGCGCGGGTACCCGCCGTCGATGCGGGAGATCGGGCAGGCCGTAGGCCTCTCCAGCACCTCCTCGGTCGCACACCAGCTGATGGCACTCGAACGCAAGGGCTTCCTGCGGCGCGACCCGCACCGACCCCGCGCCTACGAGGTCCGGGGATCCGACCAGTCCACGGTCCAGCCCACCGACACGGCGGGCAAGCCGGCCGCGTCGTATGTCCCGCTGGTCGGCCGGATCGCCGCCGGTGGCCCGATCCTCGCCGAGGAGTCGGTCGAGGACGTGTTCCCGCTGCCCCGGCAGCTGGTCGGGGACGGCGAGCTGTTCGTCCTGAAGGTCGTCGGCGACTCGATGATCGAGGCCGCGATCTGCGACGGGGACTGGGTGACGGTCCGCCGCCAGCCGGTCGCCGAGAATGGCGACATCGTCGCCGCGATGCTGGACGGCGAGGCCACCGTCAAGCGCTTCAAGCGCGAGAACGGCCATGTGTGGCTACTGCCTCACAACTCCGCGTACCAGCCGATCCCCGGCGACGAGGCGACCATCCTCGGCAAGGTCGTGGCGGTGCTGCGGCGAGTGTGAGCACAGCCGCGGGCGGCACACCTCCGCCCCCTGATCCGAGCCCCGGAACCACCTGCGCCGGTTCCGGGGCTCGCGTTTGTGCCCGAGCCGGTGTGCGCGGGGAGTTCTGCTACTCCCCCGTCTCCTCCGCCGCCTCGGCCTTCTTCGCCGCGGTGTCGATCGCGGCCAGCGACCGTCGTACCTGGTTACGGTCCGTCGTGTACCAGAAATCGGGCAGTGACGCCTTCAGATAGCTGCCGTAACGAGCCGTGGCCAGACGCTGGTCCAGTACGGCTACGACGCCGCGATCCCCCATCGCTCGTACGAGGCGGCCGGCGCCCTGGGCCATGAGCAAGGCCGCATGCGTGGCGGCGACGGCCATGAAGCCGTTGCCCCCGGCGTCCTCGACGGCCTTCTGGCGGGCGCTCATCAGAGGGTCGTCCGGGCGTGGGAAGGGGATCTTGTCCATGACGACCAACTGGCAGCTGGCGCCGGGGACATCGACGCCCTGCCAGAGCGAGAGGGTGCCGAAGAGGCAGGTCTTCGGGTCGGCCGCGAAGTTCTTGATCAGCTCGCCCAGGGTCTCCTCGCCCTGGAGGAGGATCGGGAACTCGGGGATGCGGGAGCGCAGTTCCTCGGCCGCCAGCTGGGCGGCCCGCATCGACGAGAAGAGCCCGAGCGTCCTGCCGCCCGCCGCCTGGATCAGCTCCGTCAGCTCGTTCAGCATGTCCGTGCGATCGCCATCACGCGCGGGACGCGACAGATGCTTGGCGACGTACAGAATGCCCTGCTTCGGATAGTCGAAGGGTGAGCCGACGTCGACGCCCTTCCACGGCGGAACGTCCTCATCCTCCGTGCCCTCGGGAGCCAGCCCCAACGACGCCCCAACTCCGTTGAAGTCGCCGCCGAGCTTCAGTGTCGCCGAAGTGAGAACCACGGAACGGTCCGCGAAGAGCTTCTCCCTGAGCAGACCCGACACGGACATCGGCGCGACGCGCAGGGAGGCGCCGAAGCGATCGTGACGTTCGTACCAGACGACGTCCCACTCGGAGCCGTTCGTGATCCGCTCGGCCACATCGTGGATCGACTCCACGGAGGCCAGTGCCTGTTTGCGTACCGCGTCCTCGTCACCGACGGACTTGTCGCGTGTCGTCCCCAGCGCCGAGATCACCGTACGGGCGGCGTCGCGCAGTGCCATCAGCGCATACCCGAGGTCCTCCGGGATCTCCTCCAGGCGCCCCGGCAGGGCCAACTCCATCAGGCGCTCAAAGCCTTCGGCGGCCGTCTGGAGCTGGTCGGCGGCCTTCTCGTTGACGAGCTTCGCGGCACGGCGCACGGCGCGGTTGACCTGGCCGGGAGTGAGCTCGCCGGTCGCGACTCCGGTGACGCGCGAGACCAGCTCATGAGCCTCGTCGACGATCAGCACCTCATGCTGCGGCAGGACCGGGGCACCCTCGATGGCGTCGATCGCGAGGAGCGCGTGGTTGGTGACGACGACCTCGGCGAGCTTGGCGCGCTCTCGGGCCATCTCGGCGAAGCACTCGGCGCCGTACGCGCACTTCGAGGCGCCCAGGCATTCCCTGGACGACACGGAGATCTGCGACCAGGCCCGGTCGGAGACTCCGGGGGCGAGGTCGTCGCGGTCGCCGGTCTCGGTGTCGTCCGCCCAGTCCCGCAGCCGCAAGAGATCCTGGCCCAGCTTGCTGGTGGGCGCGGCCGCCTCGAACTGGTCGAAGAGTCCCTCCTCCTCGTCCTGCGGCATGCCCTCACGGAGACGGTGCAGGCACAGGTAGTTCGACCGGCCCTTGAGCATCGCGAACTCGGGGCGGCGACGCAGCAGCGGATGCAGCGCGTCGACCGTGCGCGGAAGGTCCCGCTCCACGAGCTGCCGCTGGAGCGCCAGGGTGGCCGTCGCCACGACGACACGCTCGCCGTGTGCGAGCGCGGGTACGAGATAGCCCAGCGACTTTCCGGTACCCGTGCCGGCCTGGACCAGCAGATGGGAGCCGGCGTCGATGGCCTCCGCGACGGATTCGGCCATGGTCACCTGGCCAGGGCGCTCCGTACCGCCGACGGCTGTGACGGCGGCATGCAGGAGTTCGGGGAGTGAGTGCTCTGTCATAGCGCGTCCACCCTACGGCGCCGCACTGACATTTAGATTCGGTGTCGGCTCTCCGGGATCTTCGGGGGCTGCGTAGGGTGCGTCGGGTCCGGTTCTTCCGGCACGGCTGGATCACTGACCGAAGCGTCTGCTGACAGACGACTTCTCCACGTTGATCGACGGCTGGTTGAACCCCCCGACGCGCGTGCGTCCCTGTTGGGAACCCGTGGCCGCGGCGAGCGTGGACCACTGCTACCGAATGTCCGGTCAGCACAACCCTGCGGAACGCGTGCCCTGCGGGCCGTGACGGAAGGCCCCGGACACGGACCAACTGCTGTCACGCCAAGACGGGACACCGCTGTGAGACTGCACCTGGGAATCGACGTGGCCTGCCGGGCCTCCCACCAGACCACCTGCACCGACGCCACCGG
>NZ_BAAASJ010000065.1:0-20626 GCF_039532825.1 Streptomyces vastus | reverse complement strand
GAAACGCCCGGTTACATTCCGAACCCGGAAGCTAAGCCTTACAGCGCCGATGGTACTGCAGGGGGGACCCTGTGGGAGAGTAGGACACCGCCGAACAAAATGTAGAGCTCCGGTCCTCGGACGATAAGTCCGAGGACCGGAGCTTTCTTGTTTCCCCTGTGCTACCCGAACCCCTCCGCGCCACAGGGAGATGCCTGCGGGTAAGGTCAGGTGGCAACGTTGGCACGCTCCCACAGGAGGCCCCCGGGTGGAGGTCCAAGAGACCCGCGTCCAGACAGACCGGGTCCTCACCATCCCGAACATCCTCAGCATGGCGCGTCTTGTCGGCGTACCTGTCTTCCTGTGGCTGATCCTGTGGCCTGAGTTCGGCGGGCCGAAGAGCGACGGCTGGGCGCTTCTGGTGCTCATGCTGAGCGGCATCAGCGACTATTTGGATGGCAAGCTCGCCCGGCGCTGGAACCAGATCAGCAGTCTCGGCCGGCTCCTCGACCCCGCGGCCGACCGGCTCTACATTCTGTCGACATTGGTCGGTCTCACCTGGCGCGAGATTCTGCCACTCTGGTTGACTGCCGTCCTGTTGGCGCGAGAGCTGGTTCTGCTGGTGATGGTGGGCATCCTCAGGCGCCATGGCTATCCGCCGCCGCAGGTGAACTTCCTTGGGAAGGCAGCTACGTTCAACTTGATGTATGCCTTCCCGTTGCTGTTGCTCAGTGACGGAAGTGGATGGATCGCGTCACTCGCTGCTATTTTCGGATGGGCGTTCGCAGGATGGGGTACAACGCTCTACTGGTGGGCAGGGATCCTCTACGTGGTTCAGGTCCGCCGCCTTGTCCGCGCGGACGCCATGGCCGATTGAGCTCGCCGAATGGGCAGTCGTAGTGGCCTCTGATGGCCCGCAGACCGAATGTGCGGGACAATCTGGGACGGGTGAAGTCGGCTAGACCGTCATCTCTTCAAGGAGGACGCTTCCGACATGAAGGCCGTCGTGATGGCCGGAGGCGAAGGCACACGCCTTCGCCCTATGACCTCAAGCATGCCCAAGCCGCTCCTGCCCGTGGCCAATCGCCCAATCATGGAGCATGTGCTGCGGCTGCTCAAGCGGCATGGGCTCAACGAGACCGTCGTAACTGTCCAGTTCCTGGCTTCGCTCGTCAAGAACTACTTCGGCGACGGTGAAGAGCTCGGAATGGAGCTCACCTATGCCAATGAGGAGAAGCCACTCGGTACTGCCGGCAGCGTCAAGAACGCCGAGGAGGCGTTGAAGGACGACGCTTTCCTTGTGATCTCCGGTGATGCTCTGACTGATTTCGATCTCACCGATCTGATCAATTTCCACAAGGAAAAGGGTGCACTCGTCACTGTCTGTCTTACGAGGGTCCCCAATCCGCTGGAATTCGGCATCACCATTGTCGATGACGAGGGAAAGGTCGAGCGCTTCCTCGAGAAGCCGACCTGGGGGCAGGTTTTCTCTGACACCGTGAATACGGGCATCTATGTCATGGAGCCCGAAGTCTTCGACTATGTTGAGGCTGATGTTTCCGTCGACTGGTCCGGTGATGTCTTCCCGCAGCTGATGAAGGAGGGCAAGCCGGTTTACGGCTATGTCGCTGAGGGATACTGGGAGGACGTCGGTACACACGAGAGTTATGTGAAGGCGCAGGCCGATGTCCTGGAGGGCAAGGTCGATGTCGAGCTCGACGGTTTCGAGATCTCGCCGGGCGTGTGGGTGGCAGAGGGCGCCGAGGTGCATCCCGACGCAGTGCTGCGAGGGCCGCTGTACATCGGGGACTACGCCAAGGTCGAGGCCGACGTCGAAATCCGCGAGCACACCGTTGTCGGCTCGAACGTCGTGGTGAAGAGCGGGGCCTTTCTCCACAAAGCCGTTCTTCATGACAACGTGTACATCGGCCAGCACAGCAATCTGCGCGGCTGTGTCGTCGGAAAGAACACGGACATCATGCGGGCCGCGCGTATCGAGGACGGCGCGGTCATCGGCGATGAGTGCCTCGTCGGGGAAGAATCGATCGTGCAGGGGAACGTACGCGTCTACCCGTTCAAGACCATCGAGGCGGGCGCCTTCGTCAACACCTCGGTCATCTGGGAGTCCCGCGGTCAGGCACATCTCTTCGGTGCCCGCGGGGTGTCCGGGATTCTCAATGTGGAGATCACTCCGGAGCTCGCCGTGCGCCTCGCGGGGGCATACGCGACGACGCTCAAGAAGGGCTCCACGGTCACGACGGCCCGCGATCACTCCAGGGGTGCTCGTGCGCTGAAGCGGGCGGTCATTTCGGCGCTCCAGGCAAGCGCCATCGACGTACGGGACCTGGAGAACGTACCGCTGCCGGTGGCGCGGCAGCAGACCGCTCGGGGCAGCGCCGGCGGGATCATGATCCGGACGACCCCGGGGGTCCCGGACTCGGTCGACATCATGTTCTTCGACGGGCGTGGGGCGGATCTGTCGCAGGCGAGTCAGCGAAAGCTCGACCGGGTTTTCGCGCGGCAGGAGTACCGGCGTGCGTTCCCGGGCGAGATCGGGGACTTGCACTTTCCGGCCAGCGTCTTCGACTCGTACACCGGCTCCCTGCTCAGGAATGTCGACACCACCGGGATTGCTGAATCCGGGCTGAAGGTGGTTGTGGATGCCTCGAACGGAAGCGCCGGACTGGTTCTGCCCAGCCTGTTGGGCAAGCTCGGTGTCGACTCGTTGACCATCAATCCCGGTCTGGACGAGCGGAGGCCTACCGAGACGGCGGATGCGCGCAGGTCGGGGCTGGTGCGGCTCGGGGAGATCGTGGCCTCGGCGCGGGCCGCGTTCGGGGTGCGGTTCGACCCGGTCGGTGAGCGGCTCTCACTCGTCGACGAGAAGGGGCGGATCGTCGAGGACGACCGGGCGCTGCTGGTGATGCTCGACCTGGTGGCCGCCGAGCGGCGGAGCGGGCGGGTGGCACTGCCGGTGACCACCACGAGGATCGCCGAGCAGGTAGCGGCGTACCACGGCACTCAGGTCGACTGGACGACCACCTCGCCGGACGATCTGACACGGGTCGGGCGCGACGACTCGACGATCTTCGGAGGCGATGGGCGCGGCGGGTTCATCGTGCCGGAATTCAGCAGCGTCTTCGACGGTACGGCGGCCTTTGTGCGACTCATCGGTCTGGTGGCGCGCACTCAGCTCACGCTCAGCCAGATCGATGCGCGCATTCCGCGGGCGCATGTCCTCAAGCGCGATCTTGCGACTCCCTGGGCAGTGAAGGGCCTGGTGATGCGGCGGGTTGTGGAGGCAGCTGGGGATCGCTTTGTCGACACAACCGACGGCGTACGGGTCGTGGAGACCGACGGGCGTTGGGTGATGGTGCTGCCCGATCCTGCGGAGGCCGTCACGCATCTGTGGGCCGAGGGGCCCGACGACGCGTCCGCCCAGGCTTTGCTCGACGAGTGGTCGTCTGTGGTGGACAGCGCCGGGCGCTGAGCACGCGCGTGCCGAACGGTGCCCCCGCTGGGGCCCGTTCGGCACGTCGGTGGGGCCATTCGGAGGTGGCGGTCGCGACGTGCGACGATGTGCGGCATGCCGCAGCACCCCCCCGTTCGGAGCACCCCCACGCGCCCTCCGCGGCTGGACGCCTCCATGTCGCTGCTCACCAACGTCATGGACCACAGCCTGGACGAGGGATATGCGGAGGCGGCCGCCCGTAAGAAGGCCGAGAACGCCGGCGGCATGCCGAAGACGGTACGGGCGAAGGTTGGCCTCGCTGTCGGACTGGTACTGGCGGCCCTCGTGGTCACCGTGGGCGCGGCACAGGCGCGGATCGAGGCTCCGGTCGTCGCCAAGGAGCGCGAGGAACTCATCGACCGCATCGACCGCGAGAACGCGGTGGCCGACAAGCTCGAGGACAGTGTCGACGAGTTGCGTGACGACGTGAGCGCTCGGCAGCGCGAGGCGCTGAAGAAGCACGGCGGTGACCGAGGCGAACTGGTCGGCATCCTGTCGGGAGCGGTCGAAGTGCACGGACCCGGCGTGAAGCTGGTCGTGGACGACGCGAAGGAAGCCGATCAGAGCGGTGACGGAGACGCCCGCGAGACGTCGGGCTTCTCCGACACGGGGCGAGTGCGGGATCGCGATCTGCAGCGGGTCGTCAACGGGCTGTGGGCATCGGGCGCCGAAGCCGTCTCGATCAACGGGCAGCGGCTGACGTCGCTGTCCGCGATCAGGGCGGCGGGCGACGCGATACTGGTCGACAACAAGCCGCTGGTGCCGCCGTACACCGTGCTTGCGGTGGGGGACGGCAAGGGGCTGAGAAGCGAGTTCGACAGCAGTGCCGACGGGCTGTATCTGGAGGCGCTGCACGAGAACTACGGGATCCGGACCGGCCTTTCCGTCGAGGACGACGTCCGGCTGCCCGCCGCGCCGAGCGTGATCGTACGAACAGCAGAACCGAGCACAGAGAAGGGCACATCGTGATCGCCGTACTGGGCCTCGTCGTGGGAGTCGTGGCTGGATTGCTGGTTCGGCCCGAAGTACCGGCGGTGGTCGAGCCATACCTCCCGATCGCCGTGGTCGCGGCGCTCGACGCCGTGTTCGGCGGGCTGCGCGCCATGCTGGACGGCATCTTCGACGACAAGGTCTTCGTTGTGTCCTTCCTCTCCAACGTCGTGGTGGCCGCGCTGATCGTCTTCCTGGGCGACAAGCTCGGCGTCGGCGCTCAGCTGTCCACGGGCGTCGTCGTCGTCCTCGGCATCCGCATCTTCTCCAATGCCGCGGCGATCCGCCGGCACGTGTTCCGGGCGTGAGGCCGATGAGCAACCAGGAAGAGACCCCTGAGCAGGCCCTCAAGGCCGCCCCTGAGAACCGGCTGAGCAAGAAGCTGCCCGAAGAGGTGCCGGCTGAGGGGCCGAAGACGCCGAAAACCGAGGCTCTTCAGACGCCGAAAACCGAAGCTTCGGAGCCACCGGAAACCAGGCCGGAGCAGGCCGAGCCGACACTGTCCGGTCGTCAGCGGCTGCTGAACGGTCTGTGGCCGCCACGCCTGTCACGTGCGCAGTTCATCGTCGCCCTCCTGCTGTTCGGTCTCGGCTTCGGCCTGGCCGTTCAGGTGGCGTCCAACAGCGACGGCGACGGCGCGCTGCGTGGAGCGCGTCAGGAAGATCTCGTACGCATCCTCGATGAACTGGATGACCGTACTCAACGTCTGGAAGAGGAGGAACAGGGTCTCGAAGATCAGCGAACCGAGCTGGAGAACAGCTCCGACCAGGCCGAGGAGGCCCGCAAGCAGACGGTCGAGAAGGAGAAGCAACTCGGCATACTTGCGGGCACGGTGGCGGCGCAGGGGCCCGGCATCACGCTGACCATCGACGACACGAAGGGGACGGTCGAGGCCGACATGCTGCTCGACGCGATCCAGGAACTGCGCGCGGCCGGATCGGAGGCGATCCAGGTCAATGGCGTACGGGTGGTCGCCAGCACGTACCTGACGGACCCGAGCGGGGGTGGAGTGAGTGTCGACGGGAACAAGATCAGCGCGCCTTATCGTTTCAAGGTCATCGGCAAGCCGCAGGACCTCGAACCGGCGCTCAACATCCCCGGTGGAGTGGTGCAGACTCTGGAGAAGGAGCAGGCCACTGTCACGGTGGAGCGCTCCGACAAGATCATCGTTGATGCCTTGCGACCAGCGAAGCAGCCTGACTACGCTCGGTCGTCCTCCCAGTGAGGCGGGGGCGCATGCGGGCCGCTCGTCGCGGGCATGACGTTGCGGGGGGTCGACGCACCGAATGGGTGGTGCGTGGTGGAAACTGTCTGGTGGATGCCGACGTTGTGAAGATGTCCGGCTCGACCGGTGTGTGTAATCAGGGTTCGTCCTGCCCCACGGGCGGGTCTGTTTCGGTCAAGGGGAATCGCCCGTGAAGTTGTTTGCGAAGTGGTTTGGCAAGAGCGCGAAAGAGGGCAGCGACAGTGCCACTGCCCGGCATCGCGCGTCGCGCCATGAAGATGCCGAAGGGCAGGGGGAGCGCCCGCTGTTCCGAGATCAGCTCGGTGGCCAGGGTGGTGACATTCCCGGTGGTCAGGGCGCGTCGTCTGTTGACCCTGCCCAGTCCGGCCGCATAGGTTTCGGGGAACCGTCAACCTCAAGTGCGGGTGGAGGGTTCTCCCCCGATCCGTACGCGTCCAATGCCCAGGCAGGACAGCCGCGGCAGGAGGATCCGTCCATGTCGGCCCTGGTCTGCACGAGGTGCGGGAATCGCAACGCGGAGAACAGCCGCTTCTGCTCCAACTGCGGCGCGCCGCTGCGCGCCGGAGCGGCTGCCGAGCGTCCCTCGGAGACCACCTCGACGATCTCCATCTCGGGCCTCGAGGCCTACGACGCCGAAGCCACCGGCCAGACACAGATGCCGATGCTGTCGCCCGAGGCGCAGGCGGCTGTGGACGCGCTGCCGCTCGGCTCGGCGCTCCTGGTGGTGCGCCGCGGCCCCAACTCGGGCAGCCGCTTCCTGCTGGACAGCGACCTGACCACGGCGGGCCGTCATCCGCAGAGCGACATCTTCCTGGACGACGTGACGGTGTCGCGTCGGCATGTGGAATTCCGTCGGCAGCCGGACGGCACGTTCACCGTGGCGGACGTCGGCAGCCTGAACGGCACGTACGTCAACCGGGAGCGGATCGATTCCGTCCCGCTGTCGAACGGCGACGAGGTGCAGATCGGCAAGTACCGGCTGGTCTTCTACGCGAGCCAGCGGGGAATCTGACCCTCCCCAGAATCTGTCCGGGGACCCCAGGGAAGGGCCATGCTTCGAACACCGAGCGGCGGTGCCGGGAACGGCGCCGCCGCCAGTGGGCTGATGAGTATCGGCACGGTGCTGAACGTGCTGCGCGAGGAGTTCCCCGAAGTCACCATCTCCAAGATCCGCTTCCTGGAGTCGGAAGGGCTCATCGAGCCGCAGCGGACCCCGTCGGGGTACCGGAAGTTCAGCCCGGGAGACGTCGAGCGCCTGGGCCACGTACTGAGGATGCAGCGGGACCACTATCTGCCCCTGAAGGTGATCCGCGAACACCTGGAAGCCATGGAGCGCGGGGAGGCGGTGCAGCTGCCGTCGCTGGGACGGCAGCGTGACGGCGAGGCCGCCGACGAGCCGGAGGGACCCACCGCGGCGCGAATCGGGAGGGCCGAGCTGTTGGCCTCCGCCGAGATCGGTGAGCAGGAGCTCGACGAGTGGGAGTCGTACGGCCTCATCACGCCGCTGCCGGACGGGGGTTACGACGCCGAGGCGGTGACCGTGGCCGGCCTTGTCGTGGAACTCGGGCGCTTCGGGATCGAGCCGCGGCATCTGCGCGCCGTTAAGGCCGCCGCCGACCGTGAGGCCGGACTCGTCGACCAGGTCGTCGCCCCGCTGCGTCTGCACCGCAATCCGCAGACCCGGGCACACGCCGAGGCGCGGACCAGGGAGCTGGCGGGACTCGCGGTGAAGCTGCATGCCGCGCTGGTGCAGTCCGCGCTCGGAGTGCGGCTGCCTTGAGCCCAAGGCATGTGAGCGGGCCCGGATCCGCCACCCGTTCCGTGCTCGACTACCCAAAGATGCCGAGCACGGCCTAGGGTTGCTGTGTGAACGAGCTCGACGTCGTAGGTGTCCGGGTCGAAATGCCCTCCAACCAACCGATCGTGCTCCTGCGTGAAGTGGGAGGCGACCGTTACCTCCCCATCTGGATCGGGCCGGGGGAGGCGACGGCGATCGCCTTCGCACAGCAGGGCATGGCTCCCGCGCGACCGCTGACGCACGACCTGTTCAAGGACGTGCTGGAGGCCGTCGGCCAGGAGCTCACCGAGGTGCGCATCACGGACCTGCGGGACGGTGTGTTCTACGCGGAGCTGGTGTTCGCCAGCGGGGTCGAGGTCAGCGCCAGGCCGTCCGACGCCATAGCGCTGGCGCTGCGCACCGGGACGCCGATCTACGGCAGCGACGGGGTGCTGGACGACGCGGGGATCGCGATTCCGGACGAGCAGGAGGACGAGGTGGAGAAGTTCCGCGAGTTCCTCGACCAGATCTCGCCCGAGGACTTCGGCACCAACAGCCAGTGATCCGGCCCGACCCCCAGCACCGGGGCCCAGGCTTTCGGAACGAAAATCCAGTGACCCTCCGGGACCGCCGAACGACAGGGCGTGCGGCGGTCGCGCCGAGAGCATTCGGCTAGCCTTTCCCCGCGGTGGGGCACGGGAAACCACTCTTAGGGTGATTATCACTCGGCGTGCCGAGTGCGGTGGTCGTTGACGCACCCCCCGTGACTGCCTACCGTCGAGAAGGCAGGTCAAGGGGACGGAGGTCGGCGTGAGAAGCAGCGGCGACGGTACGGCTGGGGGAGCCCCCGGACGCAGTCCGGCGGGGAGCGGCCCGTACCCTCCCCCAAGCTCTCGGCTCCGCTCGGGCATGGGGTATCCCCAGCATGGCGGCGCGGCCGACCACGCTCCGCAGCAGCGGCCGGCGGCGGTGCCGGGCGGTAGCGAGGTGGCGTCCGAGGAGATCGGCTACCGCGGTCCCACGGCCTGCGCGGCCGCGGGCATCACCTACCGGCAACTGGACTACTGGGCCCGGACAGGGCTCGTCGAGCCGAGTGTGCGGCCCGCTTACGGGTCGGGGACGCAGCGGCTGTACAGCTTCCGGGACGTTGTCGTCCTGAAGATCGTCAAGCGGTTTCTCGACACGGGCGTGTCTCTGCAGAACATCCGTACCGCGGTCCAGCACCTGCGGGAGCGCGGATTTCGTGACCTTGAGCGCATGACACTGATGAGCGACGGGGCGACGGTCTACGAGTGCTCCTCGCCCGACGAGGTCCATGCGCTGCTCCAGGGTGGGCAGGGAATCTTCGGGATCGCCGTGGGTGTGGTCTGGCGGGACGTGGAGAGCGCGCTCTCGCAGCTGCACGGCGAGCGTGTCGACACGGGCGAGACGCTCGTCGGGCACCATCCCGCGGACGAGCTGGCGAGGCGTCGCAACCGCGCGGTCTGAGAGAGCCGTTACAGCGGGGTCCCGCACGTCGAGGGGCCAGGGCTGCGCACCGAGAGGCGAAGGCTGCTGCGTACGGGGGCATTGTCAGTGGCGTAGGGCAGCATCGGAGATGTGAGAACCGCGCCCACGATCCTGCATCTCGACATGGATGCCTTCTTCGCCTCGGCGGAGCAGGCGGCCAAGCCGAGCCTGCGCGGGAAAGCGGTCATCGTGGGCGGGCTCGGGCCCCGGGGCGTGGTCGCGACCTGCTCGTACGAAGCCCGGGTCTTCGGGGTCCATTCCGCGATGCCCATGGCGCAGGCGAGACGGCTGGCGCCGAACGCCGCGTATCTGGTGCCCCGTTTCGGGTTCTACCGGGAGATCAGCGAGCAGGTGATGGGGCTGCTGCGGGGGCTGTCGCCGCTGGTGGAGCCGCTGAGCCTGGACGAGGCTTTCGTCGATCTGGAGGCCGGGGGAGCGGCCTGGGACGAGGCTTCGGCCCGGCTGGCGGGGGCGAAGCTGCGCGCGGACATCCGGGCCGTCACCGGACTGACCGGGTCGGTGGGGCTGGCTGCCTCCAAGATGCTCGCGAAGATCGCCTCAGAGCAGGCCAAGCCCGACGGTCTGGTGGTGATAGATCCGGGGACGGAGCGCGAACTGCTCGCTCCCATGTCGGTGCGTACATTGCCCGGGGTGGGGCCGGCCACCGGGGACCATCTGCGGCGGGCCGGGATCACGACGGTCGGGGAGATCGCCGAGGCGGGTGAGGACGAGGTCGTACGGCTCCTCGGAAAGGCCCACGGAATCGCGCTGTACGCCATGGCGCTGGCGCACGACGAGCGGCCCGTGGTGGCCGAGCGGGACACAAAGTCGGTGTCCGTCGAGGACACGTACGACGTGGACATCCATGACCGGGTGCGGGTGCGGATGGAGGTGCAGCGGCTCGCCGCCCGGTGTGTGCGGCGGCTGCGCGGCGCGCATCTGTCGGGGCGGACCATCGTCCTCAAGGTGCGGCGGTACGACTTCTCGACGCTGACCCGTTCCGAGACTCTGCGGGGCCCCACGGACGACGCCGCGGTGGTGCGGGAGGCGGCCGCGCGGCTGCTGGAGTCTGTGGACACCACCGGAGGCGTACGGCTGCTGGGAGTCGGGGTTTCTGGGCTCGCCGACTACACACAGGAGGATCTCTTCGCGCAGGTTCGGGCGCAGGCCGAGGCACGGGCCCACGCGGGTGAGGCGGAGCATCCGGCGCAGGACGAGGGGCAGGAGCCGGCCGATGAGCAGGAGGCGCCCGCCGTGCGTCGGTGGGCTGCGGGGCATGACGTACGGCATGCCGAGTTCGGGCACGGGTGGGTGCAGGGCAGTGGCATCGGGCGGGTCACGGTGCGGTTCGAGACGCCCGACTCCGAACCCGGGCGCGTACGCACCTTTCGCATCGACGATCCGGAACTGGAGCCGGCGGACCCGCTGCCGCTGGTTTCGCGAAGACCGTAGCCTCGGCGACAGCGCTCCGCTGGGAATACCGCACCGGACTTCGCTAGGGCTCGTCCGAGCCTGCCAAGTGGCCGAAGTCGCGGTCCGGGGGTGGGGGCGGGGGTGTTACGTCGAGGCCGTAGTGGTGGTAGAGCTGGAGTTCTTGTTCCGGGGAGAGGTGGCGGCCGACGCCGAAGTCGGGGGCGTCCTTGATCAGGGCGCGGTCGAAGGGAATCCGCAAGGTGCCCTCGACGAGTTCGCTGGGCTCCAGGGGCACGAAGGCGTCCCTGCCGAAGAGGCCGGTGCGTATGGCCGCCCACTCCGGCGTACCGGTCGCGTCGTCGAGATAGACCTCGTCGACAGTGCCGATCTTGTGGCCGTCGCGGTCGAACGCCTTGCGGCCGATCAGGTTGCGCGGATCGATGTCGGTCTGCACGGGCCCTCCATCTGGTCACAACTCATCCGTCAGCACTACGCATCCATAAGCACTACGAAAGGGCACTTTGCGGTGGGCGGCCACTCGGGGGATGCCCGCTGGTACGCTGTCAACGGCCGCTGACCCCGTGCGGGAGAGTCCTCCAAGGCTTCATCGGAGGCGCCGAAGGAGCAAATCCTCCCCGGAATCTCTCAGGCCCACGTACCGCGCGGACGAGGCCACTCTGGAAAGCAGAGCGGGTGTTTGACGGCTTCCGCTCTCACCGACGGTGAAAGCCGGGACGCCGTACAGTCGGCGGACCGGTGAAGCTCTCAGGTCGAGATGACAGAGGGGGAGGCCGTCCGGGCACCCGCCGTGGTGCCCTCGAAGGTCGTGTCAGACCAGGAGGCCTCCGCAAATGACCGCCCATCCCATTCCGCTCTCCGAGCTCGAACGGGGAATCCCTTTCGAGCAGCGCCACATCGGGCCCGACACCGAGGCCCGGGCCAAGATGCTCGCGCAGGTGGGGTACGGCTCGCTCGAGGAGCTGACGTCCGCCGCGGTGCCAGATGTGATCAAGGACGCCGAGGCGCTCGCGCTGCCGGCCGCGCGCTCCGAGGCCGAGGTCCTCGCCGAGCTGCGCTCCCTCGCGGACCGCAACGAGGTCCTCGACTCGATGATCGGGCTCGGCTACTACGGCACGTTCACGCCGCCGGTGATCCTGCGCAACGTCATGGAGAACCCGGCCTGGTACACCGCGTACACCCCGTACCAGCCGGAGATCTCGCAGGGCCGCCTGGAGGCGCTGCTGAACTTCCAGACCATGGTCGCCGACCTCACGGGCCTGCCGACGTCGGGAGCCTCGCTGCTCGACGAGGGCACCGCCGCAGCCGAGGCCATGGCGCTGTCGCGACGCGTGGGCAAGGTCAAGAACGGCGTCTTCCTCGTAGACGCCGACGCGCTGCCGCAGACCATCGCCGTCATCGAGACGCGCGCCGAGCCGATCAGCGTCGAGGTGGTCGTCGCGGATCTCAGCGAGGGCATTCCGGCCGATGTCGCCGAGCGCGGCGTGACCGGCGTGCTCATCCAGTACCCGGGCGCCTCCGGTGCCGTACGGGACATCAAGGCCGTCATCGAGCAGGCGCATGAGATGGGCGCGATCGTCACCGTCGCCGCCGATCTGCTGGCGCTGACGCTGCTTGCCTCGCCGGGCGAGCTCGGCGCCGACATCGCGGTCGGCACGACCCAGCGCTTCGGCGTACCGATGGGCTTCGGCGGGCCGCACGCCGGGTACATGGCGGTGCGCGAGAAGTTCGCCCGCAACCTGCCGGGCCGCCTCGTCGGTGTCTCGCTGGACGCGGACGGCGACCAGGCGTACCGGCTCGCCCTTCAGACGCGGGAGCAGCACATTCGCCGGCAGAAGGCGACCAGCAACATCTGCACGGCTCAGGTGCTGCTCGCCGTGATGGCTGGTATGTACGCCGTCTACCACGGTCCGGAGGGCCTCAGGTCGATCGCGCAGCGCACCCATCGGTACGCCACGATCCTCGCCGCGGGACTGAGGGCGGGCGGAGTCGAGGTCGTCCACGCGGCGTACTTCGACACGCTCACCGTCCGGGTGCCGGGAAGGGCTGCCGAGATCGTCGCAGCGGCGCGCGAGGGCGGGGTCAACCTGCGTCTCGTCGACGCAGACCAGCTGTCCATCGCCTGCGACGAGACCACCACACGGACCCAACTGGGCGCCGTATGGACCGCGTTCGGCGTCGAGGGCGACATCGAGGCGCTGGACGCCTCCGCCGAGGACACGCTGCCCACCGCGCTGCTGCGCACCGACGAGTACCTCACGCACCCGGTGTTCCACCAGCACCGCTCCGAGACCGCGATGCTGCGCTATCTGCGCCGCCTCGCCGACCGTGACTACGCGCTCGACCGCGGCATGATCCCGCTCGGCTCCTGCACCATGAAGCTCAACGGCACCACCGAGATGGAGCCGGTCACCTGGCCGGAGTTCGGCCAGCTGCACCCCTTCGCGCCCGCCGAACAGGCGCAGGGCTACCTCACGCTCATCCGTGAGCTGGAGGAGCAGCTTGCCGAGGTCACCGGATACGACAAGGTGTCGCTCCAGCCCAACGCCGGTTCGCAGGGCGAGCTGGCGGGCCTGCTCGCCGTACGCGGCTACCACCGCGCGAACGGCGACGAGCAGCGCACCGTCTGCCTCATCCCGTCCTCCGCGCACGGCACGAACGCGGCGAGCGCCGTCATGGCCGGCATGAAGGTGGTAGTTGTGAACACCGCCGACGACGGCGAGATCGACGTCGAGGACCTGCGCGCCAAGATCGAGCAGCACGGCGACGAGCTGGCGGTGCTGATGATCACGTACCCCTCGACGCACGGCGTCTTCGAGGAGCACGTCGCCGACATCTGCGCGCAGGTGCATGACGCGGGCGGTCAGGTGTACGTGGACGGCGCCAACCTGAATGCGCTGGTGGGCCTCGCAAAGCCGGGCCGCTTCGGCGGTGACGTCTCGCATCTCAACCTGCACAAGACTTTCTGCATCCCGCACGGCGGTGGCGGTCCGGGAGTCGGCCCGGTCGGTGTACGCGCGCATCTGGCGCCGTATCTGCCGAACCACCCCCTGCAGCCCGCCGCGGGCCCGGAGACGGGCGTGGGCCCGATCTCGGCCGCTCCCTGGGGTTCGGCCGGGATCCTGCCGATCTCCTGGGCGTACGTACGTCTCATGGGCGGCGAGGGGCTCAAGCGGGCCACGCAGGTCGCCGTGCTGAGCGCGAACTACGTGGCCAAGCGGCTGGAACCGCACTATCCCGTGCTGTACACCGGTCCCGGCGGGCTCGTGGCGCACGAGTGCATCATCGATCTGCGGCCGCTGACCAAGGCGACCGGCGTGAGCGTCGACGACATCGCCAAGCGACTGATCGACTATGGGTTCCACGCGCCGACGATGTCCTTCCCGGTGGCCGGAACGCTGATGATCGAGCCGACCGAGAGCGAGGATCTGGCCGAACTCGACCGGTTCTGCGAGGCGATGATCGCCATTCGTACGGAGATCGAGCGGGTCGGCTCCGGGGAATGGCCGGCGGACGACAACCCGCTGCGGAACGCTCCGCACACGGCGGCCGTGCTCGGCGGCACATGGGAGCACGCGTACAGCCGTGAGGAGGCCGTCTTCCCGGCAGGGGTGTCGGCCGCGGACAAGTACTGGCCGCCGGTTCGGCGGATCGACCAGGCGTACGGCGACCGGAACCTGGTCTGCTCCTGCCCGCCGCTGGACGCTTACGACGAGTAGCCGCGTCATCGCGTCCGGGCATACGTCGGGGCCGGTTCCGGGATGTCCCGGGGCCGGCCCCCTCATATGTCTGAGTGTCTGAGCAGCGTGCCTGGCGTCGCCCGTGGTGCGCCCGCGCGGCTCAGGCGGCGGTCATCACCTGCGCGTCGGCCGGCGGTCGGTGCGGGGCGATGATCCGGCCGTCCGGCAGGAGCTCACCGGTGTCCTCGAAGAGCAGGACGCCGTTGCACAGCAGGCTCCATCCCTGCTCCGGGTGGTGCGCCACGAGGTGCGCTGCTTCCCGGTCGGCGGAGTCGGCTGTCGGACACGGTGGCTGGTGCTGGCACATTGGCGGGATCTCTCGCTGTGTAGTGAGGTCGGTGATCGTCTTGTGGTCTGCGTTGCGGCGCGATGTGGTGTTCATCGCCGCCCCCCGTTTGTCAGTCGGTACGGAACCCAGTGTTGCCCTATAAACGTCAATCCGCAGGGATTTCGATGTGGCGCTCCTCACAGGTTGATGACGCACCACTCGTCCGGATGGTTCATTCCAACTGGGCTGCCTGTTCGGGTGGTTCGGAATGGTCGGATAGGTCTAGTCAGAATGGGCCGGGCGTGCGCTGCGTCCCCTCCCCCAACTCTCGGCTTCGCTCGAGCGGGGGACCCCCATCGTCACTGCGCGCAGCAGCGTGCCCCACGACCGGAGTGGGGCCGCGGGGCACGGAAGCCGAGATGTGCTCAGGCCGGTGAGCCGAGCAGCGGGGGAGTGGAGGCGGGGGTGAGCCGGTTGGTCAGGACGGACAGCAGTTCGGCCACGCGGTGCGGGCGGTGCGCGGCGATGCCGGGTGGCGCGGGAGCGAGGGGCACCAGGAGATCGGTGGCGGCGGGGTGGCCTTCGGCGCCGTCGGCGGTGCAGTCGCCGTGCAGCCAGAGCGTGAGCATGTAGAGCTCGGGTACGGAGAGCAGGCGGGCCTGGTAGGACTGCGTCATGGTCTCCGCCTGGCGCAGTGCGTGCTCCGTGGCCGTGACGTACGGCCCCTCGAAGAAGTGGGAGAAGGCCCATCCGTCGGGGGTCAGCCTGGTCTCGGCAGCCGCCACGGCAGACCCACCGCTGCGGATGAGGAAGCGCCACCCTGCGAGACGGGTGGCCGAGGCGCCGGCCGGGGTGATCCGGTCGAGCACGTGGACGGGCAGCGGGAGGTCGGGTGTCACGGGGCCCTGGGCGTTGCGCAGGGACGGGGTAGGTGCCTCGCGGACGGCGGTGGGGGAACTGAGGGCCGTGAGGACCGTACGTACAGCGGGCGCGGGAGCCGGAGGGACATGCAGCGGCATGGTGGGTCGCCTCTCTTCGACAGGCACAGGTGGCGCGAGAGCGGTGGCGGACGACGCTGTCAGCACTTGGGGGCAGAGGGGCGGGGGTTCCCGGCCTGTGGGGTCACCGTGCTGCCTGTCGCGCGGCGTCTGGCGCGTACGCTCGCATCTAAGGTTCTTCTGTCGCTTTGCGATCGCACGCATCAGACGCTGCGCGGCTCACCTCTCGGTGAATGACGTCACTGTGACGACAGGTCCGGCGACCACGAGCGCCGACTCTCTGCCTCGTTCGAGAAGTTTATACGACCCGTGTTCAGGCGGTGTTTCGTCTAACCGTTGCGCAGATTAAGGGCTAGGCATAATTCGGTCGTCGATAAGTGCCTTTGATCCCGATTCTCTGCGAGTTTCCGGCGATGACCTCGGGATACCTCACCGAAACGGTCGGCCAAATATCGTCGGCGTTTTTCACGAGACCGCAACTCGTCGCAGAAGAGGTCATCGCCCGGCCGAAAACCGTGCACTGCCTCATGCCGCGTGAATGTGCCTGGAGATCCTGCGTCCAGGGTAGCGGCCGGCGGGCCTGTCCAGGACGTTATCGATCGCATTGCCTGGGCATCATCCCCCGTGACCCAGGACGTCAGCGGCCGGTTTGTCGGGCTGCCCAGCCGAGGAGGGACGCTTCGATGGGGGAGAAGGTCGAGGCAGCGTCGTTCGGCCTGTCCGATCGGCAGCGCTACCGCGGCAAGCTCCGGCAGTGCCTGTCGGGGCTTGAGCGGCTGCTGGCGGAGGAGCGGTTCGACCGCCCGAAGAACCTCATGGGCCTCGAGATCGAGCTCAATCTCGCGGGCCCGGACGGTATGCCGCGCATGATGAACGCTCAAGTACTTGAACGTATCGCCAGCCGTGATTTCCAAACAGAACTCGCCATGTTCAATCTGGAAGTCAACATTGCCCCACATCGACTGGGGGGCCGGGTATTCGACCGCCTCGCCGAGGAGTTGCGCACCTCACTCGCATATGCCCATCGCAAAGCGAACGAGGTCGACGCGGGCGTCGTGATGGTCGGCATTCTGCCCACGCTCGCACGCGACGACCTCGTCTCCGCGAACCTCTCCGACGTGGACCGCTACACCCTGCTCAACGACCAGATAGTGGCGGCCCGCGGCGAGGACTTCACACTCGACATCGACGGCGTCGAGCGACTCAGCTGCACGTCCGCGTCCATAGCGCCCGAAGCCGCCTGCACCTCCGTGCAGTTGCACCTCCAGGTCACGCCGGGCCGCTTCGCCGACGCGTGGAACGCGGCGCAGGCGATCGCCGCCGTGCAGGTCGCGGTCGGCGCCAACTCCCCGTTCCTGTTCGGCCGTGAGCTGTGGCGCGAGTCCCGGCCGCCGCTGTTCCTGCAGTCCACCGACACGCGTCCGCCGGAATTGCAGGCCCAGGGGGTGCGTCCGCGTACCTGGTTCGGAGAGCGGTGGATCTCGTCGGCGTACGACCTGTTCGAGGAGAATCTGCGCTACTTCCCGGCGCTGCTGCCGATCTGCGACGACGAGGATCCGCAGCGTGTCCTGGATGACGGCGGCGTACCCCGGCTCGGCGAACTCGTGCTGCACAACGGCACCATCTACCGCTGGAACCGCCCGGTGTACGGCATCGACGACGGCGTTCCGCATCTGCGCGTCGAGAACCGCGTACTGCCCGCCGGCCCGACCGTCACCGACGTCATCGCCAACACGGCCTTCTACTACGGGCTCATACGCGCCCTCGCCGAGGACGCCCGGCCCGTGTGGACGCGGCTGCCCTTCGAGGCCGCCGCCGCCAACTTCGACCACGCGTGCCGGTATGGCATCGACGCGCACCTTCAGTGGCCGCGGCGCGGCCGGTACGGCGGGACGACGCGGGTGCCCGCGGTGCAGCTGGTGCTGGACGAGCTGCTGCCGCTCGCGGAGGCGGGCCTGGACGCGTGGGGTGTCGAGCCGGCCGACCGGGACCTCTACCTCGGGGTGATCGAGGAGCGGTGCAGACGCCGGGTGAACGGGGCGTCCTGGCAAGCCAGTACGTTCCACCGGGCGCTGGAGACCGGAATGGACCGGGGGGCGGCGCTGGCCGCCATGACGAAACGTTATTGCGAGCTGATGCACCTCGGTGAGCCGGTACACACCTGGCCGGTGGGGCTGCGGGAGCCGGCGATCCCGCTCGTGTGACCCCGCGATCCGACTTGGCCTCGGCCGCAGGGCGGCCGGAGGGACAGCAGCCCGCCCTCGATTGCCGCCACGGTGCCCCCGGCGACGGAGAACGAGCGCGGTCGCGATCGCCACCTTGCGGCGTCGCGCGCGTGGACGGGGGTCGGCTGTGCTCCTCCCGCGCCGGTCAGGCAAGCTGTGACGTCCCATGCGGTGGTGCCCTCCCCTGCTTGAGCCTGCGTGAGCCGTGAGCCGTACGGCTGCCCGGGGATGGGACGGGATTACACAACTGGAGGCACGTGTGCAGGCGGAGGCGGGGTCGGTGGCCGATTCTTTTCCGGCGGAGCAGCCGGCGCGACGAGTTTTTCGCGATGAGATGCTGCTCGTGCTGGGGGTGTCGCTCGGTGCGAGCGGGGTTTCCGCGCTGATCAGCTTTGTCGGGTCGGTGACGAAGCCCGGCGGCCTGAAGGATCAGGCAGCCAATCTGAACGCCTCGGCGGCACCGGGGCGTCCATGGCTTGATCTGGCCTGGCAGTTGTTCGGGATCACGTCGGCATTGGTCCCGGTTCTGCTCGTCGCGCACCTGCTGCTCCGCGAGGGGGCGGGGTTGCGCACCATCGGCTTCGATCGCACCCGTCCGTGGCCGGATCTGGGCCGTGGTGCGGCGATCGCAGCGGTGATCGGCAGTACGGGGATCGCCTTCTACCTGGCGTCCCGTGGCCTCGGTTTCAATCTCACGGTGGTTCCCGAATCGCTGCCCGACGTGTGGTGGAAGTACCCGGTGCTGATCCTCTCCGCGGTGCAGAACGCCGTCCTGGAGGAGGTGATCGTCGTCGGGTATCTGCTGCGCCGGCTCGGGCAGTTGGGGTGGACGCCGGGCACCGCGCTGATGGCCAGCTCCGTGCTGCGCGGCTCGTATCACCTGTATCAGGGCATCGGCGGGTTCATCGGGAACATGGTCATGGGCGTCGTCTTCGTCTACCTGTACCGCCGCTGGGGCCGCATCGGGCCGCTGGTGGTCGCCCACTCACTGCTCGACATCGGGGCGTTCGTGGGGTACGCGCTGCTGGCGGGCAAGGTGGGGTGGCTGCCCACCGTGTGAACGTTACGGGTCTGGAAGGGGCGTACGAGGATGTCGTACGCCCCTTCTGTGCTGTTCACGTGTGGATTTCGCCCTCGATGACGGTGACCGCGCGGCCCGTGAGCAGGGTGCGGTCGCCGTGGAGGCGGGTGTGGACCAGGCCTGAGCGGCGGGATGCCTGGAGGCCGGTGAGGTCGGGGCGGCCGAGGCGTTCGGACCAGTAGGGGGCGAGTGCCGTGTGGGCGCTGCCGGTGACCGGGTCCTCGTCGATGCCCATCCTCGGGAAGAAGCAGCGCGAGACGAAGTCATGGCCCTGTGAAGGATCTTCGGCGACGGCGGTGGCGATGATGCCGCGCTCGGAGTGCCGGGCCAGGGCCTTGTGGTCGGGGGTGAGGCCGAGGACGGTCTTCTCGTCGGCCAGTTCGACCAGGAGGTCGCCGACGTTCGGGCCCGTGTCGTGCGCGGTGAGCGGCTCGGCGCCCAGGGCCGCGGCCAGGCCCGCCGGAACTTCGACCTGAGTGAGCGGTGCGGTCGGGAAGTCCAGCGTGATGGACCCGTCGTCGTTCGCCGTGGCGATGAGTACGCCGCTTCTGGTCGCGAACCGTACGGCGCCCCGGGCGGCGTCAGTGGTGGCCAGCACGTGCGCGGTGGCGAGCGTCGCGTGGCCGCACATGGCGACTTCGGTCACGGGCGTGAACCAGCGCAGTGCCCAGTCGGCTTCGCCGCCCTCGGGGAGGGGGTGGGCGAACGCCGTCTCCGCGTGGTTGACCTCCAGGGCCACGTTCTGGAGCCAGGCGTCGTCGGGGAAGGCGTCGAGGAGGAGGACCCCGGCCGGGTTGCCGGTGAAGGGGCGGTCGGTGAAGGCGTCGACGATTCGAATCCGCATGACGCTGACGCTAGGCCGGGATCGCGGCCGCAGGCCAAGGCCAATTCGGGGTGAGTGGACCGGAGGTGGGGCTGTAGCGGGGGCGGGGTGCCGACGTGAGCGCTGTCAGGAGGGGGCTTGCCAGGCGATCCATCTCGATATATCGTTGACGCATCGCGACCGATCAACGATGGAATGGAGTGATTGCGATGCGTTCCCATGGAGAGGAATTCGGACCGGGCTTTGGACCTGGTCCTGGGCATGGACACGGCGGACCCGGCCCGCATGGCCGGGGAGGCTTCGAAGGGCGCCGCGCCGCCTTCGGTCCCTTTGGGCCGGGCTTCGGCCCGGGACCATGGGGTGGCCGCGGCGGGCGAGGCGGTCCGCGGGGCAGGGCGCGGCGAGGCGACGTACGCGCGTCGATCCTGGCTCTGCTGAAGGACCGGCCCATGCACGGTTACGAGATGATCCAGGAGATCGCCGAGCGCAGCGGCGGGGCATGGAAGCCCAGCCCCGGCTCGGTGTACCCCACCCTCCAACTGCTGGAGGACGAAGGCCTGATCGCCAGCGCGACCGAGGGCGGAAAGAAGCTGTTCTCGCTCACCGAGGCGGGTCGCACCGCGGCCGACGAGGGTCCCGAGGCGCCCTGGGAAGAGGCCGGGCGCGGGGTCGACTGGGAGGCGCTGAGCGACATCCGGCAGGCCGGTTTCGGTCTGATGGAGGCGTTCGGCCAGGTCTGGAAGACCGGCAGCAAGGAGCAGCGCGAGAAGGCGCTGTCCGTCATCAATGAAGCCCGGAAGAAGCTGTACCTGATCCTCGCCGACGAGGACTGACGGGATGAGGGCCGGCAATCGCGGTCCGATGGCCCGCACAAGGGGGTACTTTGGCAGCGAAGTACCCCCTTCGGCATGGGGTGGCCGGCTCTGTGGCGACGGGGTTCCAGGTGTTCTAGTACTACAGCCGGTGGTTCACGTGACGTGATGGCGGTCGGTTCGTTGGGCCGTTCGTGGGACTGATGCTGCCGCCGGGGGCGGTTGGAACGGGCGAG
>NZ_BAAASJ010000064.1:0-1400 GCF_039532825.1 Streptomyces vastus | reverse complement strand
TGGTGCGAGTTCGTGCGTGGGGTTGGTCGGTGAGCCAGGCGTTGATGCGGATGAGGTTGACGGCGGCGCCGGTGAGCTGGTGTTGGAGGCTGGTCTTGGCGAGGCCGCGGTAGCGGGATCTGCGCAGGCCGCAGGCTTGCACGGCTTGGGAGATGGTCCCTTCGACTCCGGCACGGATCTTGTAGCGGGCCTTCCAGCCGTCGGTTTCCTGGAGCATGCGGGCCTGTTGGAGGGCTTCGTATTCGTCGCGGGGTCGCAGGTTGATCTCCCGGCGCTGGGCTTGGGGAGAGTTGACGCAGGCCCGTAGCTGGGGGCAGGTGCGGCAGTCTGCCGGGGAGAAGCGGACCCGGATGGTCGGCAGTCCCTCTTCCGAGCGGCGTTGGTGCCATTGCGTGCTGGTCACCCCGGTCGGGCAGGTCACCTGCTGGTTGTCCCAGTCGATGGTGAAGGCGTCCTGCCCGTGGGTGGCGTCAGGGCGGGCATGGGGGACGGTCACGGATTTCATCGGTCCGTGCAGTTCGACTCGGTGATCACGGCGGGCGGCGACCAGGGCGCCGGAGCTGGTGTAGCCGGTGTCGACCCAGTGCTCGTCGGGCAGAAGGTCCCGCCTCGCGAGGCCGGCGTGCACGACAGCGGCCATCCTCTGGTCGGCGACGGCACCGACGGTCGTGGTCACGTTCGTGACCAGGTGCACGGCCCCGGGCTCGCAGGTCTCGGTGAGATGAACTTTGTAGCCGTCCCAGAAAATGTCGCGCTTGCCGCCGTTGCGGGCCTCGGTGTCATACGGGGTGACCAGGCGCATCGCGCCCGGCGGGCGGTCTTTTGGGTCCCGTCGTTGCACCTCGTCCTCCACCAGGTGGAAGTGCTGGACCCATACCTGCCGCAGTGTGTCGGCCTCCGGCAGTTCCCGCAGTGCCGGTGGTGCGTCGTCTGCCCAGATCATGCGCAGCAGGTGCATGCCGTCCGCGCCGATCCGGCGCCCCACTTCGACGCGTTTGGCCTGGGCCTTGGGGAAGCGGGAGTCCTCGATCCGGGTGGCGTAGTGCTTGAACCAGTCAGGCAGAACATGCGCGGTGGCCCAGGCCGGCTCGGCCTGGGCCACCGCGTTCAGTGCCGCCCGCAAGGTCTCGCCGACCTGCTCCAGCCAGTTCAGCTCCCGCGCCGAGGAGAGCACGTGTGTGGAGTCGGTCCGCGCTTTCCCACCCGAGGTGACCAACCCGCGATCGCGCGCCGCCGCCAAGATCGCATCCAGGACCCACCGCCCGGCATCCGCGCTGACCAGACGGTCCCTGAACTCTGAGAGCACCGAGAAGTCGAAGCCCGGATCGGTCAGCTCCAGCCCCAGCGCGAACTTCCAGTCGATCCTGGCCCGCACGGCCTCCGCGGCCTGCCGGTCGGTC
>NZ_BAAASJ010000063.1:0-23150 GCF_039532825.1 Streptomyces vastus | reverse complement strand
GTGACTCCCCCATGCTCAACACCCCACCAGCAGCGCAAACAACCTGACCTGACACGCCGTCACTGACACCCACCCACTGACACCAAACCGGCACATCGCAATCAAATGATTCGGTGTAACCAGAGCGGCTGCGGTTACTGGCGGGCTACGGAGAGGCAGTCGAGAAATCGCACAAAGATCCTGAATCGCGATCCTCACAATATATCGACCTAACCAGGGCTATATTTTCAGGTCGGATGTCATGTCAGCCTGTCACGGTTCGGGGGATTCACAGGTGATGCCGTTGACAGGCAGGCTGCCCCTGCCGTGGAAAGGCGGGAGTGCGGACATCGATGTGCCCTCCTTGCTGGGCCTTCTTGAATCGATGGCGGGCCACGACCCCTCGGCCCGAGACTTGGCGCTGACTCTCAAATACGCCTCTGCACGCGTGCAGAGCTTCGGGCCAGCCGCCCAGGAGGACGTGCCATCGTATGTCCGATACGCGCAGGCCACCTTGGAGATCGCTGTCGAATGGAAAATGCCGGTGGTCGAGCGTTGGGCCGTGGCTTGGCTCACGGCTTCTCGTCTGCCGCACCTCCAGATGCGTTGGTCTTCGCGCTCACGCGACGGCAGGGCACGGCTGGACGGACGTGCGTCCGGCGACGCGCAAACGATGGCGAGCAGCAACACCGGAATCTGCTTAGGAACCGGATCCGGGGACGTAGAAACATGGGCTCCGGGCGGAGGCACCAAACGCGTTGGTGATCTACCCCCAGCGGTGTGGACTGTGGCGGCAAACGCGGACTGGATCTTTGCAGGCGGCCCGAACGCACATTTCCTGGGACGTGGCCCGACCAGCAGCGTGCCCTGGCCGAAGCTTCCCCACACAGCGGGTATCTCCGCTGCCGCCGTGACCGACGACGGCCTTGTGGTCTCCGGGGACGAACATGGCGTGATCCAGGTGTGCGAGCCGGGAGGCCAGTGGAGCGAGCTACCAGTGCGCAGACAATCCAAAGTGATCGCCGTCGCCGTGGACGAAGGACGGATCAGCGCGGTCTGGCGGGACGGCCAGGTGGCCGTCCTTGGCCGCGCCCCCGACGAAGGGCGAGTGCGCGCCGATCAGAACCTCGGCGGGACGGTTGTCTGCGCTGCCTGGGCGGCCGACGGCCAACTTGCCTTTGCCCTCGACAGGGACACATCGGTACGCGTTCTCAGTGAGGGGGCAGTCCGGACGGTTTGGCGGCACCAAGGTGTTCGCATGCTGGCCTGGTCACCCGGCGGTCGGCTCGCCAGCACTGGTGCGGATCATAGAATCCGGACCACGCTACCAGTTCCGAATGCGGAACCGGACGAACTAGGCGTTGAGAGCCGGGTCACGGCCATGGCCTTCGTGACTGATGACTCCCTGGTGACCGCCCACGGCCGGGAGCTGACGCAATGGGATCTGGCACGGTCCGGCAGCGACGACCCCACCTTTGAGGCCGATGACAAGATCACCGCCGTTGGCCTGGATCCAGATGACCGCGGTCGCTCCGCCGCGGGCACCCGGCTCGGCCTCTTGCGGGAGTACGACGGCAGGGGGTCTGCGATGCAGTGGGACCCTTCGCGCGTAACAGGGACGGTCCACCAGCTGGTCCGGCACCGTCGGGGCTGGCTGGTCGCCAGCCAGGGTGGGGCCTACTGGTGGAGCCCGGAAGCCGGGGATCCGCGCCGTCTGTCGAACCGGCTGTGTCTGGCGGTGGCGACATGGAGGGGTAGCCCCGTCTACGGGCGATACGCCGAGGTCGTCTACCAAAAGGACGTTCAAGGCGGCAGCCCCGTCCCACTGTTGGAGTTCGAGGTGCCGGTTCGGGACATCGCGGTCGGTGCGGACGGCTGCCTGGCAGCTTTGGACTGCGCCGGGACGGTCCAGGTGATCTGCCCCGACGGCCGGAGGTGGCGGCGGGAGAAAGCGGGTGACCGGCTGCTGGCCTGCTTGGCGGACGGGCCGCTCGTACTGTCCGCGGCGGATGCCGTCGTCTCTGAGCTGTCGCGTCGCGGCAATCGGCACTATGCGCAACTCCGCTCTGGTGCACTGTCGGTAGCCGCGGTCGACAGCGGCGAGTTGGCAGCGGTGTATTCCGACGCCGGGGTGGTGGTATTCGGCCGTGCCGGCACGCAAGCACCCATGGATTCCCCCGTTGTCGCCGAGGCCCCGGGCAGTTACGCCGTGGTCGCCGCTGCCCCGGGTCGGACAGTGGCTGCAGGCCGCGGACGGATGGCCGGCTTTGACCGGGGTGGCGAGGAGACAGGCAAACTTTCGACGGCCGGAACGGTGAACCTGTGTGTGGGCCAGGAGAAGGTCGGCTGCCGGGTCCGGTTCCCGGGCGGAGGCAACACGGTGCTTGCGGACACCGAGCTCGCCAGGTTTCAGGAAGGTGCCAGTAGTGATCACGTGGGCAGGCTTTCGGAGGCCGTTGACCTCGGCGGACGGCTGGGCGACCGACTGTGGTTCGCCGGGCTCGACCAGGAGATTGACAGGGCCCGTGGGACAGATCCTGGCCAGCCCGTCCGGATCAACTGGCTGATCGAGGACAGTCACCTCGTCGACCATCCCTGGGAGCTCCTCCACCCTGCCGGGGGGCCGTTGTGCTGGTTCGACGCCCCTCCCGTCACCATGGTCCGTGTGGTCGCCCCGGGCACCAGCCACATGGCCGGTGCTGTCTCCGGGACCCGTGCCGGCCGGCCGCGGATGCTGGTGGTACGGACGAGGGATGTTCTGCTGATCGGGGTGGACGACGCCTACGACCAGATGCGCCGCCGTACCCGGCGCAGTAATGTCCGGCTGGTCAGCAGCATGCCGGAAATCGTGAACACGGTGGAGGACCTCGACCGTGCCCTCACGGTGGCGGACGTCCTGCACCTGTGGGCCCACTCCGGGCCTGACGGGGTGGTTCTGCCTTCCGGAGGTCCTGTCCCTGTGTCCGACATGGCACGGCGGATCTCCAACACCGGGGTGCGCCTGGTCGTTCTGGTCGGATGCAGGTCCGCAGGCCTCGGCCGGGAACTCGTGCGACACGGCGTGGAGGCGGTGGTCGGCATGCGGACCGCCGTGTACAACCACACCGTTCAGTCACTGGTCGAGGAGCTGACCGCGCAGGTTCTGGCCGGAGTCCCTGTGGACCTCGCTTTCGTCGAAGCGCTGCGGCACTACGTGCTCACTGGGCAGCCCGGCGCCCCCGCCGTACCACTGTTGCATCTGCGCGCCGGCTCGACAGGCGCGCTTTTCCATCGGGCCGACACCGCTTAGATATCGCCACCGCACGGAGGTGCCCATGCCGGACAGGCTGGTGTTCCATGAATCCTTCGACTCCACCCGAGCCACAGCCGGGTACCCCGACGACCACCCCAATCTCGCGCAGGCTCAGGCCGAGGCCGTGGTGAGCCTGCTGCTAGGTCGGTCCTTGTCCGTCAATCACACCTACGCCTTCGACTCCCGGGGCATGCTCGATCTGGCCGATGTTGTCCTGGAGACCTGGGAGCAGACCAAGCAGGAGACGGGGAAGCAAAGCGCGGCAGGAACCGGGGTGGAGCAGCTTGCCAGGGCACGTCCGTTCGTTCTGCATCGGTTCCGGCAGCCCACGTTCTTCGCGGCCTGCTCCGACCAGCTGCGCCGCTCCGACCCAGAGGCCGGGAATTACTTCAAGCTCTCGGCGTGGGAGCCCATCGACCGTCTGCCCCAGGTCCGGCACGCCTTGGCCGACGTACTGGAACAGAGCGCCGGTGGCGGCACCACGTGGTCCTTGCCAGCGGAAATCCGGGAGGATCCCCAGTTGGCTCGCTCCTTCGACATGATCCTCAGATTGGGCAACTACTTCGAGGGGTCCGCAGAGTACGACCGCAGCCGAGAGGCCTGTGCTCCGCAGACTCCCCTTCGGAACTACGTCGAGCACCTGATCGGTCTGCCTCCGGAGAAAGTCGCTGAACTGGCGGCCGGGCACGATTGTCCGGAAGAAACCGCCCTGCGCTTGCAGACAGCAGTGAGGGAGAGGGGCGCCGATGCGGTCAACCGGGGCTGGGTGCACAGCGGAGCGGACCTGGCCGGGCAGGATCCGCTGCTCGGCGACCAGTTGCGGGAGCTGGTCGACACCCTGTACAACGCGGTGATGGCGGAATCGGCGTTTGCGCGGTTCGAGTACATGTCGTCAGTTCCGCGCGTGGACGGCCGGGACGAGCTGAAGCACGTCAACGCCTTCTCGATGGCGCTGATCCAGGACACCCGGCTGGCGAGGGGCGAGCGTCCAGAAGGCAATCAGCGTTCCCTTCGTATGGCAGGGATGTTCGCAGCAGCTGAGACGGTGCCCAATCTGTCGGTCGCTCCCCTGCGCAAGGTCTTTGAGGCGTACTGGGCGCTGGTGGCCGACGATGAGCGTCGGCACGCATGGCAGGATTCCTGTACGGAGCTCAACCGGCTGGTGCTCCTCGACAAGCCGGTCGACCAGGAGCTGCGGAATGCCTGGGAATCCCATCTCGCCCAATTGCAGGCGTCCCTGCCGCACGTGGTTACGGTCGAGCGCGGTCGGTTGGCGATCCCCGCGGGATCGGGCAACGATGGACGCGTGCAGACCATGGCCCTGGACAAGCTGTCCGAAGAGGATCTGGACCGCTCATTCGCCGCAGGCGAATACCTGGGCGACCTGGCTCGCTCGCTCGGCGCCGCAGGAAGGCACGGCGAGTGACGGACAGTCTGGAGCTGCTCCTCGACGCCGACCAGCCGGAACCGTCGCTGCTGGGCTGGCTTGCCGCCCGCTGCGCCGTCACCGATCTGTCAGCGGTCGCCCAGGTGGCGGCGTCGGCCGGGGAGATGGCGCCCCACACCGGATGGCCGGTGATCAGCGAGGCCGTACACGAGGTGTACGCCGCCCGGATGGCAAGCAGAGAGGATTTGTTTTTCAGCCTGTCCGAAGCCCCCGTGTCGCTCGCGACCGGGCTGCACCGGCTCGGGGCGCCGCCTGACACCCCGCTACATGACTTGACCAATCAGGAAGTCGCGTATCTGCTTCCCTTTCTGCCCGGCTCTGATTCCGCTGACGCGCGGTGGCGGTCGGTCATGGCAATTGAGGAGGCGGCGCGCGCCGAAGCCAGTTGGTACGCGACCGCCTTGGCGGCCAGGGTGGTGCCCCACCTGGACGACGGGAGCCGGTCGCGGATCGCGGCGCTTGCCGGACGGCTGGATACCCGCTGGGGGACTCGGCTGGCCCAACTAGCGCGCGTGCGTACTCCCTGGCCGTCGGTGGCGGCGGAGCTGGAGGCATCACACCCGAGCTTCCCACGGGCGGGTGACATCGCCGCGGCCCTCGACGACTCAGTCGTGATGGAGGTCTGCCACAGGACGATCGCACGCCTCGCCGAGCGCTACCGTGCGGTGGGGGCAAGCTGGCTGCCCCCCTTGCCGCTCCCGCCCGAAGACATCGACACCACGCGAGCCGAGTCAGACCAGTCCAGTGGAGCCCCCGAACTGCCAGGCCTACTCGGCGACGATGCTCCCAGCCGCTGGAGCCGCTATGCCAATACGGGGGTGTCGCAGGTCGCATGGCCGGAGGCTCCCCTGGACCGCGATCGGTGCCTCGAGCCCGACGCCCCGTACTTGTTCTGGTTCGAGGTCGCCGAGGGGGTGGCCGAAGGGAGCATCGAGCGGAACCCGGAGCCGGTGCATCTGCCCACCGGAGTTCTGACGGTGGCGCTGTTCAGCTTTCCCGGCCATATCGAGATTCTCGACGGGCAGGACATCGGCCAGCTTGAACTGAAGCGGGACGGCCAGCTCGAAGTCCTCAGCAGGCCCGCCGGCAGCCCGAGCGTCGGCACACGCCTGTTCTTCCCGATCCGCACGCCCGCACGACCCGGCAGATACCGGTTGCGCTGCCATCTCTACTACCGCCAGACGCTGCTCCAATCCCGGCTTGTCGAAATGCAGGTCGAGCCTGCGGCCCCAGTCCGGGCTCACGCGCTCACGGCACAGATCGACTACACGTCCGGAATCGCGCCCGATCCCCGCGATCTCGCGGACGTCCGGCCTCTGACCTTGTCGGTCTTCGTCAACGACAACGGTGACGGCACGCACAGCTTCCGCTTCCTGGGAGCAGAAGGGGAAGTCAAGACACAGGCCGTTCTCGATGAACGCCAGCTCGAGAACATCATCGAGGAGACACGAGGTGCTCTACGCAAGGCCTCGTGGGGATCCACAGACCCGGAGAGCTCAGGCCCCCACTTCCGCTACGACGGCAATGTGCCATCGGACTACGATCAGGACCTGATCGACCTGGCGTGCAAGGGATACCGGCTGTGGACGGCGATCGGAGGGGAGTTCGCTGAGACTGCTTCTACCAAGGCGGATACCACGGCTCCGATCTTGCAACTGGCGGCCCGGTTGCGGAAACCCGGCGTGATCGAGATCGCCAGCAAGGACCATGCCGGGATAGTCGTCCCGGCAGCGCTGTTCTACGACCATCCCCTCGACTGGGGTAACAGCGAGGGAGTACACCTCTGTGAAGAGTCCAACTACGTGCTCCAGACGGGCAACGACCTGGCGGACAGCCCATGTTTCCGTGGCGACTGCCCCTCGTACGCCGATGACTCGGTCGTGTGCCCCAGCGGCTTCTGGGGTTACCGCCACGAGATCGGGCTTCCGCAGTCGACGGCGCCAGTCTTCGAGGAAACGCCGTGGGCTCCCGCACACGGCGGCCACTGCATCCGGTACACCGACCGGCCCCGATGTGTCGTCGGAATCTCCGAGGATCTCGCGGGTCCACACACGGAACACGTCCGGTCCCTATACCTGGGAACGATCCTCGCCCGCCGGCAGGACCTGTTGGACCATCTGCGCGAGAGCAGCGTCCCGCAGCTGCTGTACTTCTTCTGCCATGGCGAGGTGATCAACGGTAATCCCATGCTTCGCGTCGGCGACAATGCCACAGCGCCGATCCCTTGGGATCTCATCGCCGACGGCCGGATGTTCTGGCCGGACAGCCGACCACTTGTCTTCCTGAACGGGTGCCGCACCGCCGCCGTCGAACCTCACCACGCGATGTCGTTCGTGAAAGCCTTCGTCCACCGCGCCCGCGCCTCGGGACTGATCGGCACCGAGATCATCACCTACGAGTCACTAGCCGCCGAGTTCGCTGACTCAGTGCTCCACCACTTCATGAAGAACCGCTCGTCGATCGCCTACGCCATGCGCGCGGCCAGGCTGGCCCTGCTGTCCCAGCAGAATCCGCTCGGCCTGATCTATGTGGCATATGCCCCGCCTCATCTGCGGATGAGACAGGCGTGACCCCTGCCGCATGTCCACCTCAGTGGACACGTGTGGCTCCTTCACCCCCCATCGGACGGCCGGTACGCGTCGCGTCCGAGGAAACCTGGCCGGGCTTCAACTCCGGTCGCCGCCCATCCAGGAACCACTCCATGGTCCACTCCTTGCTTCGCAGCACAAGCACGACCAGCAACAGGAAATAGCCGAAGAAACCGATCGCCAGACCGATTCCGTACGCCGCGAACAACTGTGTCTCCTCCGGGAAAAGTGTCAGGATGGTACCTCCGCCCAGCGCCCCCACAATGGCGAGCACATCGGTGATAGCAACCTTAGGCCGATACCTATTCACGAAATAGGTGAACCAACCGATGACCATGCCGAAGGACATCGCTCCGAACTCAACGTATGTCACCCATCCCCCTTGAACGTGCCCGCCGATGCGATGACTGAGCGTACGAGAACACGGAAGAGTATTTGCAGACCGGCGCCGAAGGCCAGGCCGACGGCAGCCGGTACCACTCCGGCCGGTCCGGCTGCGAGGAGGACCGTTCCAGCTCCCGCTCCTACCACAACCGCCTGCCCCAGCCACAGCATCAGCCCGGATCCGTGCCTAGTCGCCAACCACCACCCGACAACAGTGCCGAAGCTAATCGCCCCGCCCACCAACACCCGATTCCCCCTAACCGCACACCTAGGCGTACTTAAGTCTACCGTCGTGACCACTTCCAACTGCTCTCGATCCGGAAGAAATATACCCGAGTTGAAAGAACAGCGACGCCGAGACCGACTGGCCGCCTACCAGGATTGAGTGGCTAGACGGCCCTACTTCTCCACCAATTCACCGAGCGCCGCCTGCGAAATTCCGTTCGACTAGGCAGGTCAGGAATTCATCGCTGATCAGGATGCCACCGATAGCTAGCGCCGGAACCTTACTCGAAGAGCCCTCGGACAATCGAGGGCCCCGCTGGCATGACGATTGGGGCCATGCTGGCCCGACGCAACCGTACCGACCGAAGGGTGACCCCGAAATGCGGCCCGACAAGATCTCCCGCGCGGCTGAGCCCGTGTTCGCGCACGCCCCGTGGCTGTCGGTGTACCTGGACGACGTGGAGTTCGCCGACCAAACGTTCAAATACCTGCGGCTGGTGGAGTCCGACGGCACGCCCGGGACAGTGGTGATGGCCCTATGGGGCGAATCGGTGGGGATGGTAAGGCAGTACCGGGTCGCGCTGGACGCGGATGTCTGGGAACTTCCCCGGGGATTCGGCGAGTCGGCGGACGACCCGATCAAGGACGCCGTACGGGAGCTCCGCGAGGAGACCGGCCTGGCTGCAGACGGATGGACGGACCTGGGCACGGTGATGCCCAACAGCGGGCTGATGGTCGGCTCAGTGCGGCTGTGGCTAGCCACGGTCAGTGGTGAGCGGGATCTGGCTGCCCTCGACGATGAGATCGACCAGTTCGAGTGGTGGCCGGTGTCCCGACTCCGGGCGGCGATCGCGGCAGACGAGATCCGGGATGGCTTCACCATGGCGGCATTCCTCCGGGCCGAGCTGCGCGGCTTGCTGCCCGGCGGGGACCGGTAGCAGGACTGACAGGCACCGACCGCACAGCAAACCGCTGACCAGCGCAAACCTGCACCAGTCCTTTAGATGCCAGAAACCATCACCAACACCACACCACCGTTATCAGCGAACCTCCAACAGCCGCAGGCCAGACACCCCGTCACCATTGCCCCCAACGCCCAGGAAGCGCCCGCGCCCTTTGCGCAGGGTCGGCTGGTGCTTGCCCCGCCTGCTAATCCATCGGGAATCCCGCCGTTGACCCGCGTGCCATGCCGCTGTAACTTCTACTAGAATCTAGATTCTAGAGTCATTATTCTAAGGTGGGCCGGGCATGGCGAAGCGGCAGGCAACACAACCAGCACACTCCGGTGACGCCGCACCTGTGGCGCCCTCGGTCCTGTGGAAGGCGTTCGACGTCCTTGGCGCGTTCAGTGAGAGCAGACGAGTCCTGACGCTGGCGCAGATCGTGCAACGCAGCGGACTGCCGAAGTCGACAGCCCATCGGGTGCTGACCATGTTGCTAGAGGTGGGAGCGGTGGAGCAGCACGGTGGCGGGTACCGCATGGGTCTGCGAATGTTCACGCTCGGCACCCTCCCGCCCGAGGTGGCGCTGCGCGACGCCGCTCAGGTGCATCTCGAAGCGTTGCACCGCCTCACGGGGCAGACTCTGCACCTGGCGACCCTGCGCGATGGTGATGTCGTGTACCTGGAGAAGCTGCGCAGCCGCAATGGCCTGTCGTCACCCGCCGTGGTCGGCGGGCGGCTCCCTGCGCACTGCACCGCGGTCGGGAAGGCTCAGCTCGCGTTTTCGGGTGAGCAGATCGTCGCCGACGTGCTGTCCGGCCCGCTGCCTCGCAGAACCGCCCGGTCCGCGTCATCCGCTGACGAGATACGCCGTCAGTTGTTCTCCATCAGGCACACCGGCTTCGCCGTCGACCGGCAGGAAGCCGTCGAAGGGCTCGCGTGCGTGGCGGTTCCGGTGCTGGTCCAGGATCGTGCGGTCGCGGCCGTGTCGGTAGGCTTTCCAGCCTCGGAGGGCAGCGGCCAGGTGCTGGTCAATCTGCTGCGGCAGACATCCGCGGCGATCTCCAGAGCACTGCTGGGCAGTCCTGTCGTCGATGTCGTAGCGAGCGCAGGCTAGGGGACGCATGTGAACACGGCCAGGTCCACAAGGTCCAACCGGGAGCGGATTCTCGATGCCGCGGAGACCCTCTTCGGCTCGCGGGGCTACGCGGACGTGAAAATCAGCGAGGTGTGCCGGGCATCGGGATTTCCGGTGGGATCGATCTACCATCACTTCACCAACAAGGCCGGACTGCTCAAGGCGGTGCTGGAGCGCGGTACGGCCGAATTCTTCGATACCTTGCCCGCGGTCGACGACCTGGCCAGCGACCCACTCGAATGCCTGGGCGTGTATTACGACGCCGCCGGCTCCGCGATAGAGAGTCGGCTGCCGCTCTTCCGGCTGATGTGCCTGCTGCAGTTGCAACAGGACAGGAGCGGGGAACTGGCCGAGATCCTCGCGGAGAACCTACAGCGGTCGGTGGACCGGCTGGTGGCCGTCATCGAACCCGTGGCGCGCCGCTGCGGGGTGGTGAACCCGAGGCGCTGCGCCAACGAACTCGCCGGCCTCAGTGTGGCGTTCACCGCCGGTCTGGTCGTCGCCGCGGGCGGTCGCCGCCAGCCGAGTATTCGCATGGGCATGGATCAGTTGCGGCGGATGATCCTGATGACCGTCCGGGAGCGTGCGGACGCCCGCTCAGCCGTGAGTCACTGACGGCTCCGACTCCTGAAACTCCCCGACGGTGTCCGGCTCGTGGCCCGGCAGGCCAAGACGGGCGAGGCTCGCGACGGTCACGGAGACCAACGCGCCAACGGCGAAGATGACAACGATTGCGGTCTCCTGTGGCGCCCCGCCGGCCGGAGTGTAGGACGCCAGCACGGTTGCGACGAAGCTGCTCGCGGCAGCGCCGCCGATCCATCGGGTCAGTGCGTTCGCACTGTTGGCCATCCCCGTCTGCGACGCCGGCGCGAACCGGGTCAGCAGGGTAGGCGTCGCGGCGTAGGCCAGGCTCAGCATGACGCCGACGGCGACTCCCGCCGTGATCACTTCGTATGCCCGGTCATGGGCCAAGGCCAGAGAGGTGAACCCGCCGGTGCCGAGCACGCCGGCGATGGCCAGAGTGGCGCGGCCTCCGAACCGGGCCACGAGCCGGCCACCCACGAGCCCGGCCACGAGCGAGGCGGCGCTTATCGGCAGCAGGTACACCACCGCGGCGGTCAGTGACGTGACACCGAAACCGTATCCCGCGGCATCCGGCGAAGTGCGTACCAGCTGGTTGACGCCGAGCAGGACGAGAAACATGACGGCCCCGACCGCGGCGGACAGCAGATTCAGGACCATGATCGGCCGGTGGCGCATCAGGGCGATGGAGACGAGGGGCTCCGACCGGCTGCGCTCCATCCGTACGAAGAGCCACACCACGGTCACCCCCGACACGAGCAAGCCGAGGACCGTCGGCGATGCCCAGCCCCAGTTGGATCCCTGGGACAGCGGCAGCATCACCAGCACCAGGCCCGTAGCGAGGAGGGTGGCGCCGGCGAGATCCACCCCTCCGGTGGTATGAACAACGGGGCGACGCGGCACCAGCAGTGCCACGCACAGCATCGAGAGCGCTCCGATGGCTGTGCACAGCACGAACACCGCCCGGTAGTCCGCCACGTACTGGCCCAGCAGTCCGCTCAGCACCGGCCCGAGGCCGCCGCCGACGCCCAGGGTCGCCCCCACCAGGGCCATGGCGGAGGGGAGGCGCCCGCCGGTGACCTCGCGGAGGAGCACGGTGATCGTCAGCGGGAACACCGCCCCGGCCGCCCCCTGCAACGTACGCCCAACCAGCAGGAGTGCGAGGGACGGGGCGAGCGCCGACAACACGCTGCCGAGGGTGAGCAGCGCCAGGCTCCACAGCAACCCGCCGCGCCCACCGCGCAGATCGGCCAGCCGCCCGAAAACCGGGACCATGACCACGGCACCGAGTAGTCCGGCGGTGACCGCCCAGCTTGCCGTCGACGCGGACACGTGCAGTTGCTCCGCGATGTCCGGCAGCACGGGGACCACCACCGACTGCACGGCACCGGCGCTGGTTCCGGCGAAGCACAGTGCGAACAGCACACGACTGGGACGGGCGGTCGGAAAACTCTTACAACCTGGCATGCCCGGAACGTATCCAGTGCTCTGGCGCCGTCGGCCGGTCCGTTCCGGGGGCCGGGACGATTTGGCCGACGCGCCTGCTGGTCCGCCTAGCGTCACCCCACACCTACCGCAGAGCAGTTGCGGTGCGCGACCGAGTGGAGGCGGCAATGGGCGCCAGGAAACACCATGTGATCGTCGGTGGGAGCGCGGCCGGAGTCGCCGCTGCGCTCTCGCTGAGGCGAAGCGGATTCGACGGCAGGGTGACGCTGCTGGAGGCCGGTCGCGATCTGCCCTACGAGCGCCCTCCGCTGTCCAAGGCCATCGGCGGCGAGGAGGGTGTGGAGCTGCGCCCGATTGTGCCCGCCGAGACCTACCGGGCCACGGACATCGACCTCCGTCTGAGCACCCGGGTGACCGCGCTGGACCCCGCGGCGGGCACGGTGCTGCTCGCTGACGGAAGCGGGCTGCGGGCGGACGGAGTGCTGTTGGCCACGGGGCTGTCGGCGAGGCGCCTGGCGGTGCCCGGGACCGAGCTGGACAACGTGCTGACCCTGCGGGACGCCCACGACGCACGCCGGCTGGCGGGCGCGATCGCCGCCGGCGGGCCTCTCGTGGTAGTCGGCGGCGGCTTCATCGGTCTTGAGGTAGCCGCCGCCGCGCGCACCGCCGGCCGCGAGGTCACCGTGGTGGAGACCGCTTCCGTGCCGCTGGCCGCGGCACTCGGCCCCGACCTCGGCGAACTGGTCACCACCCTCCATCGCGAGGCGGGCGTACGGGTACTGACGGGCGTGACCGTTGAGGCGTTGCTCGGCACGAGAGCCGTGTCCGAAGTGCTGCTGTCCACCGGGGAGCGGCTGCCCGCGGCCGCCGTTGTCCAGGGCGTCGGATGCCTGCCCAACGACCAACTGGCGACCGACGCGGGGGTGCACACCCGCAACGGCATCGTGGTGGACCAGCAGGGCCGCACCTCACACCCCTGGATCTGGGCCGCCGGCGACGTGACAAGCCAGCCGCATCCGCGCCTGCGCGAGCGTGCCCGCATCGAGCACTGGGACAACGCGCAGCGGCAGGGGGCGGTCGCGGGCGCCGGATGGCGGGCGACACACACGTGCACGACGCGCTGCCGTACTTCTGGTCCGAGCAGTACGGGCTCACGCTGCAGATGTTCGGGCGACCGCAGGAGGGCGACGAACTGCTGCTCCGCCCGGGTGCCTCGCCCAGCCGGTTCACGGCGCTCTGGCTGGCCCGCGACAGCAGCATCGCCGCCGCGGCCGGGATGGACGCCGCGGGGGACCTGTCGCTGGCACGACGGCTCATCGAGCGCAGAACACCCGTCTCCGCCGACGCCGTGCGTGATCCGGCCATCGAGCTGCGCGCGCTCGCCCGACCACAGGTCCGTTCATGAGGCGAGAAGGGCTGGGCCGACGGCATGCGGCCTGTGGACGAAGGGACCGCGGACGAATTGCCGTTCCGGCCGTCGGAACGCTCCGCTCGTGCCGGGTCCTTTCCCGTCAAGACTCGTCGCAGAGGAGGTCGCAGCAATGACGCAATCGACCGTGAACGCCGAAGCGGCGTCGTGGGAGCACGACAGTGCGGCTTCGCGCCGTGCCGACATCGCGGACCGGCTGGACGAGGCGGCCCGCCTCCGCAATGCCGTCGCGCCGGTGCGGAGCGATGTCGAGGACCCGAACGCCGCCGCCGCGTACGACATCCAACGACGCAACGGCGAACGGTGGCAGGCCCTGGGCCGCCGCCGCACCGGCTACAAGATCGGCCTCACTTCACCCGCCGTGCAACGCCAACTCGGCGTGGACCAGCCTGACTTCGGGATCCTCTTCGCTGACATGGCCTATCTGGACGGGGCAGAGCTGGACCGCGCCCTCTTCATCCAGCCGCGCGTCGAGGCGGAGGTGGCGCTGGTGCTGGAGCACGACCTCGACCGGGGGCGGCACACTGCCGCCGACGTCATCAGGGCCACCGCCTTCGCGCTGCCGGCCCTGGAGATCGTGGACAGTCGGATACGCGACTGGGACATCACGCTGTTCGACACAGTCGCCGACAATGGCTCGGCCGCCGCATACGTGCTTGGCTCGGTCCCCGTAGCGCTGAGCGAAGTGGACTTGCGGGCCTGCCGGATGGAGACGACCCGGCACGGCGAGACGGTCTCCACCGGCAGCGGCGCCGATTGTCTCGGGCATCCCCTCAACGCGGTCGTGTGGCTCGCCGACGCCCAGTGCGACCGCGGACAGCCCTTGCGCGCCGGGGACATCGTGCTGACCGGAGCACTCGGCCCGATGGTCGACCTCACCTACGGCGACGACATACACACTCGCATCACCGGGCTCGGCACGGTGAGCGTGACGACAAGGCAGCGATCATGACAGAACGAGCGAAAGTCGCGATCATCGGCTCGGGCAACATTGGCACCGACCTGATGATCAAAGTGCTTCGTACCTCCTCCGACCTGGAAATGGCGGCCATGGTCGGCATAGACCCGGACTCCGACGGCCTGGCACGGGCCCGCCGGCTCGGCGTGGCGACCACCGCCGAAGGCATCGACGGCCTGGTCGCCCTGCCCGGCTTCGAGGACATCGGCATCGTCTTCGACGCCACCTCCGCCAAGGCGCACCACCACCACGACGCGGTGCTGCGCGCGCACGGCAAGCGGGTCGTCGACCTCACTCCGGCGGCGCTCGGACCGTATGTGGTGCCGGCGGTCAACCTCGACTCCCATCTGGACGCCCCGAACGTCAACATGGTGACCTGTGGCGGGCAGGCCACCATCCCTGTGGTGGCCGCCGTCGCCCGTACCGCTCCGGTGGCCTACGCAGAGATCGTCGCGTCGATCGCTTCGCGGTCCGCGGGCCCGGGCACCCGGGCGAACATCGACGAGTTCACCGAGACCACCGCCCGCGCCATCGAGCTGGTCGGTGGCGCCCGGCGCGGCAAGGCGATCATTGTGCTCAACCCGGCCGAACCCTCGCTGATCATGCGGGACACGGTGATCTGCCTGTGCGGTGCGGCCGACCCGGATCGGATCACCGCATCCGTGCAGGACATGGTCTCCGAGGTGCAGACCTACGTCCCCGGCTACCGGATGCGCCACCACGTGCAGGTGGAGCCGGTCGACGACCGGATGAGGACACGACTGCGCCCCGAGGACCGGGACGGCGGTGCCGCCTGGAAGGTGACCGTGCTCCTGGAGGTCGAGGGAGCCGCGCACTACCTGCCCGCCTACGCGGGGAACCTGGACATCATGACCTCTGCCGCGCTGCGGGTCGGCGAGCGCATCTGCGCCCAGAAGACGGCAGTGACTGCATGACGCGCCTCTACCTCCAGGACGTGACCCTGCGCGATGGCATGCACGCCATCGGGCACCAGTACTCCGTCGACCAGATCCGTACCATCGCCGCGGCGCTCGAAGCCGCCGGCGTGGACGCCATCGAGATCGCCCATGGCGACGGCCTGTCCGGGTCCAGCTTCACCTACGGCTTCGGCGCCCACACCGACGACGAATGGATCACCGCCGCGGCCGAGGTGCTGACCACGGCCAAGCTCACCACCCTCATCCTCCCCGGCATCGGCACCACCGAAGACCTGCGCCGGGCCCAGGCCCTGGGCGTGCGGTCGGTACGCGTCGCCACGCACGCCACCGAGGCGGACATCTCCGCCCAGCACATCTCGCTGGCCCGCGAGTTGGGCATGGACGTCTCCGGGTTCCTGATGATGTCGCACCTGGCCGAGCCGGCCGAACTGGCCCGGCAGGCCAAGCTGATGGAGTCCTATGGCGCTCACTGCGTCTACGTGGTGGACTCCGGCGGCCGCCTGACGATGGACGGGGTCCGCGACCGGGTGCGGGCGTACCGCGATGTCCTCGACCGGGGTACCGAGCTGGGCATCCATGCCCACCACAACCTGGGCCTGGCGGTGGCCAACTCGGTCGTGGCGGTGGAGAACGGGGTCACCCGCGTCGATGCCTCCCTGGCCGGTCAGGGTGCGGGAGCGGGGAACTGCCCGATCGAGGCGTTCGTCGCGGTCGCCGGCCTGCAGGGCTGGCAGCACGGCGGTGACCTGTTCCGGCTGATGGACGCCGCCGACGACCTGATCCGTCCGCTGCAGGAACGGCCGGTCCGCGTCGACCGCGAGACCCTCACCCTCGGCTACGCCGGGGTGTACTCCTCCTTCCTGCGCCATGCCGAACGGGCCGCCGCCACGTACGGACTGGACACACGCGATGTCCTCGTGGAAGTCGGCCGGCGCCGACTCGTCGGCGGCCAGGAGGACCTCATCGTCGACGTCGCCCTCGATCTCGCCGCCGACGCGGCGACCACTCACTGAAGGGAAGCACCCGCATGACCACCACGATCCACACCGATGTCAAGGTCGGGGAACACACCATCCGGCTCAACCGGGCCGGCGAGGGCAATCCGGAAGCGATCCTGTTCCTGCACGGCTCCGGGCCGGGGGCCACCGGCATGTCGAACTTCGCCCAGACCATCGAGGCCTTCGCCGACGTGTACGACTGTCTGGTCATCGACCAGATCGGGTGGGGGGACTCCAGCCACCCGGACACCGCCCCCGGCGCCCGCCTGCGGCAGAACACGGACGCGGTTCTCGCACTGCTCGACGAACTCGGCCTGGACCGTGTCCACTTGGTGGGCAACTCGCTGGGCGGCGCCCTCGCACTGCACCTGCTGGCACGGGCGCCGGAACGCTTCGGCAAGGCCATCGGCATGGGCGCCGCGGGCGCCGGCAACATGGGCGCACCCACTCCGGCCATGTTCCGGCTGATCAGCTTCTATGACGACCCTACCCCGCGGGCGATGGCCGAGCTGATCTCGTTCATGCTCCACGACCCGGACCTCTTCGGCGATCGGCTGGACGCCATCGCCGAGGAGCGCCTGGCGACGGCCCTGCGTCCGGAGGTCGAACGCTCCCATCGGCAGACCTTCACAATGGCCCCGGGATCGGGCCTGGGTCTGCCTGAGATCGCTCTGAAGCGCATTCCCAACGAGGTGCTGTTCGTGCACGGGCGCGAGGACGTGATCGTCCCGCCCGAGGGCAGCGAGTGGTTCGTGCGCCGCGTCCCCAACTCCCGGCTCTATCTGATCCCGCACTGCGGCCACTGGACGCAGATCGAGCAGGCCGAGACCTTCAACAACGTGGCCCGGGCGTTCCTCGCCGGGCAGCTCTGACCCCACGACCGGAAGTGAGCCATGAGTACCGTGAATTCGCTGGGCTACGTTGTCGTACGCGGCCCGCTGGAGCCCTGGAAGCAATTCGGCACAGAGGTGCTGGGCCTTCAGCTTGGTCGTTCGTCCGACCCGGACACCCTGCTCTTCAGGAACGACGAACGTGCCTGGCGCCTGGCCGTCGAGGCCGGTGAGCCCGCCGGGCCGGACTCGCTGGAGGCTCTCGGCCTGGAGGTCAGGTCACGGGAGGACCTGCAGAGGCTGGCCGATGAGCTGCGGGCGAAGGGCGTGGAGGTGAGGGAGGACCCCGAACTGGCCCGGAGGCGCCAAGTCCAGCAGCTGGTCTCGTTCCGCGATGCCGCCGGCTACTGCATCGAGGCGTACTGGGGCGCGACCGTCGACGCCGCCGCCTTCGTCTCCCCCCGCGGAGTCTCCTTCGTGGCCGGTGAGACACCGTACGGCGACATGGGGATCGGACACACCTTCCTGTTCACCGGGAACGCGGAGAAGTCCGCTGCCTTCTGGATCGACAACCTGGGCTTCCGGCTGAGCGACACCATCGCACTCGGTCCGGAGCCGGCGATCTTCCTCCACTGCAACCCACGGCATCACTCGGCCGCCTTCGCCTCGATCCCGGGCGCCCCGCCCTCGGGCCTCGGACACCTGATGCTGGAGGTGTCCACACTCGAAGCGGTGGGTCGAGCCGCGGACATCGCGGCGGAACACGACGTTCGGGTCTCCATGACCCTCGGCGAACACACCAACGACCGTATGACCTCCGTGTATCTCACCACCCCCTCCGGGTTCGACATCGAGTACGGCTGGAACGGCCGAGTCATCGACGACGAGGAGTGGACCGTCAGCCATTACGGGGCCATCAGCCTCTGGGGGCACCGCTTCCTGACGCCACCGTCCGCCCCTGTCACCTCCTGAAAGACACCTGGGAGCACCCATGCTCGACATCGACAGGCTGGTCCGGTCCGACGAAGGTCTGATCCACCCCAGCATCTACTCCGACCCCGAGATCTACCAGCTGGAGCTGGAGCGGGTGTTCGCCCGCTCCTGGCTCTTCCTGGCCCATGACAGCCAGCTGCCGAGGCCCGGAAGTTTCGTCCAGGCGTACATGGCTGAGGACCCCGTTCTGGTGGTCCGCCAGCGGGACGGCTCGGTGAAGGCCTTTCTCAACCAGTGCAGGCACCGCGGCATGCGCATCTGTCGCGTCGACGAGGGCACCGCCAAGGCCTTCACCTGTACCTACCACGGCTGGGCCTACAACATCGCCGGTGAACTGGTGAACGTGCCGATGGAGGAACGTGCCTACCACGGCGAGATCGACAAGTCGAAGTGGGGCCCGCGACAGGTTCCTCGCATCCACCAGTACAAGGGCTTCTACTTCGGCACCTGGGACGAGGACGTGCCGCCCTTCGAGGAATACCTGGGCGACATGGCGTGGTACTTCGACGCGATGGCCGACCGGTTCGACGAGGGCCTCACCCTCGTTCCCGGCCCCACCAAGTGGGTCATCGACTGCAACTGGAAGTTCGCCGCGGAGCAGTTCTCCAGCGACATGTACCACGTGCCGGTCTCCCATTCCTCGGCGTTCGTCGCGCTCATCGCAGATCCGGAGATCCGGCAGGCCGTGGACGTTACCCCGCCCGGCCGTCAGTTCTCCGGCAATGGGCACGGATCGGGTTTCGGCCTGCGTACCAGCCTGGAGAGTGCCAGAATCGGCGGCAACTGGGACGCCTACATGAGAAGCAGCCAGGAGGAGGTCTACCAGCGCCTCGGGGAGCAGCGGGCCCTGCACGATGGGCACAACACCGTCTTCCCGAACTTCTCCTGGTTGTCCATCAACAACACCATGCGGGTCTGGCACCCGCGAGGCGCGGGCCAGATAGAGGTGTGGGCCTGGAGCTACCTGCCCAAGGGAGCGCCGGAGAAGGCCAAGCAGGAGGCGCGGCTGGACACCGTCCGCACTTTCAGCCCGGCCGGCATCTTCGAGACCGACGACGGCGAGAACTGGACGGAGATCCAGCAGGTCCTGCGGGGGCATGTCGCCCGACAGAGTTACTTCAATGCCCAGATGGGGCTGGGCCACGAGCGGTGGGATGCGGAAGGCCTGCCCGGCCGCACCGCCGGCGACATGTACCAGGAGATGGCGGCTCGCGGCATGTACCAGCGGTGGGCCGACCTGATGTCCGGACTGTCCTGGGAGGAGATCGCCGCCAAGGACGCCGACCGGATGAAGAACGAGGAGGTGCCGTCAGCATGACCACCACCCCAGCCGTGAGCATGTCTCCCGTCGACCAGGCGACCCAGCACGAGGTGGAGCAGTTCCTCTATACGGAGGCCGAACTGCTCGACGACCACCGGTACACCGAGTGGATCGAACTGTTCACGGACGATGTGCACTACTGGCTTCCCACCCGCATGACGCGTTCCATGCGCGAGCGGGACGCGGAGGTCTCCGGGCCGGACGGCGCGGCGTTCTTCGACGACGACAAGAACTTCCTCGCCGGGCGCGTACGGCGCCTGACGTCCGGACAGTCCTGGTCGGAGGAACCGCCGTCCCGAACCCGCCGCCTGCTCACCAACATCCGCGTGACAGAGCTGGAGACCGGTGAACTCCGCGTCCGTTCCAACTTCCATGTGCTGCGCAGCAGGCTCGAACGCCACCAGGACAGTTTTTTCGGCGAACGCACCGACATCCTGCGCCGTACAGCCGGCACCCCCGGGTTCCGAATCGCCCGCCGGACGATCGTCCTTGACACGACGACCCTGCCGGCCCCGAGCATAAGCGTGTTCCTATGAACGATCACTTCCCCGGGTCGTGGACCCGAGTCTGCCGGGTCGACGACATCCCCGACGAGCAGGCACTGCGCCTGGATACCACGCCACCCGTATCGGTGTTCCGGTCCGACGGCGAACTCTTCTGCGTCGACGACACGTGCAGCCACGAGACCTTCTCCCTCGCCGAAGGATGGATCGAGGAGAAGACCGTCGAATGTCCCCTGCATATGGCCAAATTCTGCCTGCGCACCGGCGCGGTCCTGGCCCCGCCAGCTACGCAGGCGCTCCGGACGCACCAGGTCCGGGTCGAGGACGGAGACGTCTTCGTCCTCATCGACCACGACCGGACGGCGCGCACGGCTGCACAACCGGAAGGGGTGCGGAATGGGGTGGCTTGAGGGCTCCGCCGTGCTGGTCACCGGCGGGGCGAGCGGACTGGGCCGGGCCATTGTCGAGCGTTTCGTGGACGAGGGCGCCCGCGTGGTCGTCTTCGACCGCTCGAAGGACAAGCTCGACGGCATCGCCGCGGACCTCAAAGGCGCGGTGCGCACCGTGTCGGGCGACGTGACCTCCTTCGCCGACAACGTGCGGGCCTGCACCGTCGCCGAGGAGGAGTTCGGAGGTCTGGACACCTTCGTCGGCAACGCTGGCCTGTGGGACTTCAACCGCTCGCTGCTCGACACCCCCGCCGACGCCTTGGCAGACGGCTTCGATGAACTGTTCGCCGTCAACGTGAAGGGCTACCTCCTGGGGGCCAAAGCCGCCGCACCCTTGCTGCGACGGGCCTCGGGCAGCATCGTGTTCACTCTTTCCAACGCTGCGTTCTACCCAGGCGGTGGCGGGCCGATGTACACCGCCGCCAAGCACGCGGCCCTGGGCCTGGTCCGCCAGCTCGCCTACGAACTGGCCCCGTACACCCGGGTGAACGCCGTCGCGCCGGGCGGCCTGGCGACCGACCTGCGCGGACCGGACGCCATGGGTCTGGCCGACCGGTCACTCACACAGGAGCTGCCCATCAATCAAATTCTGACCGAGCACTCCGCGCTGCGCAGGGCAGTGCGCCCGCAGGACGCCGTCGGACCGTACGTCCTGCTGGCGTCACGCGAATCGGTCATCACAACCGGCACCGTGATCGACATCAGTACCTTCGGAATCCCGCAGCGGCGCCCACCGGCGGACTGAGGGATCGGTACTACGCCGACTGGGGGATCACTCTCGCCAGTCGACGCATGCCCCGCACTACACGGTGTCGCAGTCGATGGACTCGTGGTCGCGCCGCCGGCTGTCGGCGGTTCTCGCGGTCGCGCTGCCACAAGGCCATCTCCAGGGCATCCAGGACGAGTTGGGTCTCCCTGGAGGTGGAGGCGGACCAGCCGACGATGCGCCGGGAGAAGGTGTCCACGACGAAGGCGACGTGGACGACACCGCTCCAGGCGGCGACCGCGCTCGCCCGCCCCGCGGGCGCCACCGACCGCACCGCCCTGCCCATCGCCGGCGACGACCCACAAGCCAAGGCGGACGCCGCGGACCTGATCAGCCGGCTGGGCTTCGACACCGTCGACGCCGGCTCGCTGGCCGACAGTTGGCGCTTCGAGCCGGACACCGCTGCCTACGCGGTGCCGTACTTCGCCGACCTCACCGACATCACGGCCTTCTGGGCCCAGGTGGGCGAGGCCCTCCGCTCCGGCACTGCGCCGCAGACGCCGCCCCCCGCCGACCGGGCGTCCCGCTGCCCGCGGCACGGCTGCGCACCCTGCTCACCGACGCCTCCCGCGTGCTCACCGCCGACCGCGTGGTGGCCTGACCCCCTGATGGGTCCCCTGCCGGCCCTGCCCGCACAGGCCCCGCCCCAGTGGCCTGTCCGGCTCCCTCCCACTTCTCGTACGAAGGACGCATTCCATGAACATCTTGATCCTCGGTGCGACCGGTCCCACCGGCCGCCACGTCGCCGACCTGGCCATCGCGGCCGGCGACACCGTCACCGTCCTGGCCCGCAGACCGGAGGCGCTGGAGGACCTGGCGGACCAGGTCAACGTGGTCGCCGGAGACGCCACCTCGCACAAGGACGTCGCCAAGGCCATGATCGGCCAGGACGCGGTCATCTCGGCTCTCGGCAGGAGCACATCGGTGCGCGCCGACGACCTGTTCACCCGCGCCGCGGCGGCCGTGATCGACGCGGCCAAGGAGCAGGGAGTATCACGTCTGGTCTGGCTGTCCTCGTTCGGCGTGGGCGACACCTACCAGTCGGCGAGCGCGGTGCAGAAGATCATGTACCGCACGTTCCTCCGGGACATCTACGCGAACAAGGAACTCTCCGAGAAGGCGATCCGCTCCAGCGGTCTGGACTGGACGCTGGTGTACCCGACCTTGCTGACCAAGGGCCCCGTCAAGGGCACCTACCGCGCAGGCGACCGTCTCCCGATGAAGGGCAACCCGAAGATCAGCCGCGCGGACGTCGCCGCTTTCCTGCACAAGGCGGCCCACAGCCCCGAGTGGATCAACCGCGACGCCGTCATCACGGACTGACGTCCCACGTTCTTCTCCCACCGAACCTGACTTCTTGCCGGTGCCGCCCTGGCCCCCACCACCGCGCCGAGAAACGCGGCTCAAGGCCGGCTCTCAGCCGAGTGGCCGACCACCGTCATGTCATCGGCACCGGGCCCCAAACGATCGCCCGCCCCGTCACGGACGTTCTGATCGAGGGCCCTTGCACAGGGACTTCGTTCGGCTGTTCCCCCCTGTCGAAGGGATGACCTGGGGGGTGGTGCCACCGGGCCCGAGAGGCGCCGTTGGAGACGCTGATGAGAGGTCCGACTACCGCCCGGCCGAGCGCAATGCCCGGCATCTGGTGGGCGGCAGGTCTGCATAACGTGGATGCGCGCATACGACGCCAACGCCCCGGCCAGCACCGCACGAACCCCGTTCGGGAGGACGGCTTGTACGACATCGACGACGTGGGCGTCTTCCTCGGCCTGGACGTCGGCAAAAGCGCTCACCACGGGCACGGGCTCACCACGGCCGGCAAGAAGGTCTTCGACAAGCAGCTGATCTTGGTGGTTAATTCCAATTGTCATGCGACGAGGCGTAGTTGGAGTCTGGCGAGGTGGCAATGATTGGTGCGGTCGAGGGGGCGGCCGTGCCACCAG
>NZ_BAAASJ010000062.1:0-4961 GCF_039532825.1 Streptomyces vastus | reverse complement strand
GCCTGCCGGTCGGTGAGGTTCGTGGCCTTCTGCAGCACCGTGACCAGTGCGAGCCGGCCCGGCGACCAGCCCGGCTTGCCCGCCCGCCCGAACCCGTCGGACTGCCCGCAGTTGAGTATCAGCTCCAGGCGGTCTCGGTCTCTCTTCTCGAGCGGCCCGGGGGCCTCGACGGCGATGCGTCCAACAACCGAACAACGACGCCTAGACGTCGACACGCCGAGCGCGAATCGGCTTCCGGTGTCCAGCAAGGGTGTTCAACAACTCGTGGTGTCCAGGAACGCGTAAGAGCCCCTCTCTGTACGGTGCCGTGCATGACGACTACCGCTGAGTGGGCAGACGCTGCCAGTCCGATGGAAGCCTTCCCTGCCACTTCCTCCGGGGCCCGGGTCGGGTACGGACGCGTCTCCACCAAAGGGCAGTTGCTCGACCGACAGATTGCGGCGCTGGAGGCGGCCGGCTGCGTGCGGGTCTTCACCGACAAGAAGTCGGGCAAGAACGCGGAGCGCGAGGACCGTGGAAGTGCCTCGACTACCTCCGGCCCGGCGACACCCTCGTGGTGCCCTCCCTCGACCGGTTGGGCCGCTCGATCCAAGACCTGATTTCGATCGTCTCTGGTCTACGGAAGCGCGGGATCGGCTTCCAGTCTGGCTGTGACGTCGTCAGTCGGACCCGGCGGGACGGCCCGAAGTGGCCCCGTTTCGTGAAGATCGATGACGGCCGGAAGCGGCCCGCCGAGTGTCTGTCCACGCGGGACGGGGCCGGACGAAGCCGTCCCTTCACGGATGGGGCCTGCTGAAGCCGTCTCGGGTGGGTCCACTGGGCAACGTCACGGCCCCACTCAAGGAGGGGGCTCGTCGTAAGCACCCGGCAACTCGTCGTTCCGCAGATGCACGATGAGCGTCCCCGTCGGCCCGGGCCCCAGCCCTCGACGTTCTTCAGGAGCTGACGAGGCACAGCGTTCGTTCCGGAGACGAAGGCAGCCGGAACGTCCACAACAACCAAGCCCTGCATGGGTGTTACGCGATCAGCCGTGATCGCCCGGCAGGCGGACTGGGAGAACCGCCGGCGTCAGGACTCGGTGAGGTTCACCGCGAGGCCGTCGCGAGTGGTCCCCTTGTACGCAAGCGCCACATGCCCGCCGTCCCCGGCGTGCTCCACCGGTAGCGAAGCAGCTCCGCCAGGCCCTACCTCAGGTGCGGCTTGAGCAGGCGGGTCCAGGCCGACTCTGCCTGCTTCCACTCGTCGGGGCAGTCCTCGGCACGCTCCTTGGGCAGCCCGCCCTTGCCGACCAGGGATTTGTACTGCTCGGGGTGGGCCCCGTACTGGTAGCAGAGCAGGTTGTAGTAGCGCTGCTCGTTCAGCGAGTGCACGTCGGCGTACTCGGACTCCTGGTTCTTGTCCCCGCCGCCCAGCTTCTCCACGATGCCGAGCAGCCGGAACGCCTCGGCCATGTCCATGAGGTACTCCTGGCCCTGCTTCCCGTCGTTGATCAGCACCACTGCGGCGAGCTGGTCGGCGTCGTCCTCCTCCTTGCCAACGGCCGGTAGGTCGTACAGGTGGATCAGGCCGTGCCCCAGCTCGTGGAAGAACATCCCCGACATCGCCCCGATCACCCGCCCGTCCACGGAGCTGGACGAGCTGGGCCGGTGGTCGGCCTTGTCGGAGGCCCGGAACAGCTCCCGCATCTCCGTGACCTCCTCGTAGCAGGCAATGATGGCCTTCTCCTTCGAGGTCCAGTAGAGGTTGGGCTCGCCGCAGCTGATCCCGCCGACCGGGATGTCCTGCGGCAGCTTCACCAGGCTGGTGGCGTACGCACTGAGGTCCTCCAGGAAGCCGGCGTCGCGCATCAGCTTCTCGGCCGACCAGTCCGTGCGCTTCTCGGCCTTCTCGTAATCGGGCACGAAGCGGTGGTCGTCCTTCTGCGCGGCCACCTCGCCTTGCGCGGGGTGCACCTCGTTCGTCTCCGAGGCACAGCTCGTCGACATCAGAGCCAGCGTGAGGGCACCCACTGCGGCTGCGGTCCGTTTCCGGTTCATCTCCACTCCCAGGTCATCGGCCCTGCAAGGGCTCCCCACAGCCTCAGCCGCCCCGCACCATGCAGCCACGGGAAGTAGCCCGAACGAGGCAGCGCGCCCCCTCGGCCACCACCCACCCTCTGAGCAGGCCGGAACGGCCCTCGACCCCGAAGGGAACGGCAGCCCGGCCGGACCGTTGCCCTGAAGCCCGGCTGCTACGGCGAGAGCGGGTCGCCGGTCCGGCCCCGTCCCGCGTGGACAGACACTCGGCGGACCGCTTCCGGCCGTCATCGATCTTCACGAAACGGGGCCAACTCGAGCCGGCCCGCCGGGTCCGACTGACGACGTCACAGCCATTCCAGTCGCTCCACGAGTCGCTGGACACCACGACCCCGGGCGGGCGCCTGGTGTTCCACGTATTCGCCGCACTGGCGGAGTTCATCCGGGAACTGATCGTGCAGGGCACCCACGAGGGTCTGGCGGCGGCACGGGCCCGCGGGGAGCGCATCGGCCGGCCGCCCGCGATGACCGAGGAACAGGTGCGGCATGCGCGAGCCCTGCTCACTGACCCGGAAAACACGATCACGTCGATTGCAAAGCTGCTTGGTGTGTCACGAACCACGCTCTACAAGTACGTGCCGGAGCTGGCTGCTGGCCGGAACTCCCTTGTACCGAGCACTCGGCCGGGACTGCTGCCGACAGCGAAGTAGGCCAGCTAACGTCGGCGGGACCGTGGAGCGGCCAGCGTGGCCGCTCCACGAAGCGCCGCTTCAAGGCGCTCGTCGGCGGTCTTGGACTCTTCGATGGTCTGGGTGGCGACCTCGACCGCAGCGTTGATGTTCCGTTGCCTCCTCGGCCTGTCGCTCTCCGCGCCGGTGGCTGCAAGCGCGAGTTCCAACCTCATGATGCCGCGCAGTGACATCAGGAACGCTTCATTCGACTTGCTGTACGCCTGCACCAGCTCCGGTGTCGTGTACAGCGTCAGCTTCGTGACGACCAGCCGGTATTGCTCGTCCTGGTGGCCGGGGTCGAAGGTCTCAGGACTGAAGCCGCTGGGCACCTGCCGTCGGGACCAGGCGGTGTCGCGCGTGTTGCCGTGGGCGAGCATCTTTCGGTGCGCCTCCTCGATCGCGTCGGCTCGGCGCTCCCAGATCTTGAAGGCGCTCTCGCGGTCGCGGGTCGCGCGCTGGGTGAGGCTGGCCGACGCGAGGGTGGTCACTGCTCCGATGACAGCCCCCAACAACCCAGCGCCGGTGCTGATCAGGGCGAGAGTAACCGGTGTGATCGTCACAGGATGAGCGATGCTGCCCTCCGCGCCAGCAAAGTCGTCCAAGCAGTGGGGGCGCACCTGGCTCCACCTCAAGAAACACGCCTCCACGCAGCTCCGTGACGACGTCGAGGCCGCAGTGGCCAACTATCTCTGAGCAAGTGCGACACGAGGTCGCTCCAAGTAAGTAAGGACAGCCACGTGAAGGAGGTATCGATCGGCTGAACTTCGGGCCAGTGTCCGGGCCCGTCCCCGCGCTCACATGCGTCGCTGGTAACGGCGGGGTGTGGAGCTGAGCGTTCAAGCCCAAGGGTGTCCAGGCCATCTGGGGGCTGCAGGCGAGGGGAAGGCTGGACGGGCGAACGCAAGTGAACCTCTGATGAGGCCCCGTGACGATAAGACCGCACGATGGCATGCAAGCGGCGGTCGCAGGACCTGGTGCTGAGAGGCACCAAGTGATCTTCGGTGCTTGCTCGCCGGAGACAGGACACCGCTGGTCCCGGGGTATAGGAGGCGCCCACCCCAGCCGCGTCTTACTGGTGCGGAACGTGGAAACCCCGCTGAGGTCCAAGCCCTGAGCCAGGTAGGCCGACCGCAAGGGAGGCTCAACTCCTCAGTGGGAGAAGGATAATTCAAGAAGCGAACGCCGGTGGGTCGAAAGGCCAGAGGAAACCGGGAGGCGGGACCTTCACCCGCCTCTCGCATAACTCGCCGGATACGGGCCCCTGGTGACCCGGCCCGAAAGGGCGCCCACGTGGATCAGGTGAGCCTTTGAAGTCACCACTGCAAGGAAGCCGGAACCGAGGGACAAGTTAGATACCGGAGGCGAACATGGAGATCACGACACCTGTCGTGACGTCCTCGCCTGCGGTGAACGGACCCGAGGACGACTTACTCGACTGGCACGGCATCGACTGGGGCACCTGCGAGGAAAACGTACGGCGGCTGAGGCAGAGGATCTTCAAGGCAACGCAGGAAGAGGACTGGAAGAAGGTCCGCAACTTGCAGAAGCTCATGCTGCGAAGCCGCAGCAACACGCTGATCAGCGTGAAGCGGGTGACGCAACACAGCAGTGGTCGCATGACCGCTGGCATCGACGGGGAACGTGCCCTCACCCCCAAGGCGAGAGGCACGCTGGCAGCCGAGATCCATCGGTCGTCGAAACCCTGGAAAGCCAGGCCAGTCAAGCGAGTATTCATCCCGAAGAGCAACGGGAAACAACGACCGCTCGGCATCCCGGTCATCCGTGACCGGGTCCTCCAGGCCCGCGTGAAGAACGCGCTGGAACCCGAGTGGGAAGCGCGGTTCGAGCCGAGGTCTTACGGCTTCCGGCCCGGCCGCAGCTGCCAGGACGCGATATCCGCGATCTTCTGGACGGTAAAGGGCAAGAACCCGAAACGTCTGTGGGTCCTGGACGCGGACCTGTCGGAGGCCTTCGACCGCATCGACCACAACCACCTCATGACCATGCTCGGCCAGTTCCCCGCCAGGGATCTGATCCGCGGCTGGCTGAAGGCGGGCGTGATCGACCGCGGCCGATTCGCACCGACCGAGGAGGGAACTCCCCAGGGCGGTGTGATCACGCCCCCAACGCAATGGGTAACTCGGGCATGAGTCACCCTCCGTAGCGTCTTGATCTTGATGCCGGTCGTCGGTGGCATGCTCACGGACGGGGATGC
>NZ_BAAASJ010000061.1:0-4103 GCF_039532825.1 Streptomyces vastus | reverse complement strand
GCACCCTCACGGAACTCGGCGTCAAACGTCCGCTTCTCAGTTCCCATGAACCTCAACTTCCCCTGCAATCACGGACTCCACGCTACGAGGGGAGGGACAGACGCGAGTACGGGCAGGTCATCGTCCACCAGCAGGCGTACGACGAAGACGTCACGAAACAGGCGCTCGCCTGGGCCGAGGACGTCCTCGACAGCCCGGAACCCGAGGCCATGCCGCGCGACCTCGACGGCCCCGGCCTGTCGGTGATCTGCGACAACTGTCCTTTCAAGACGAGCTGTTGGGAGGCTCCGCAGCCGCATCCTCGGCTGCGGGGACCGCCTGAGGCCTCTGCGGCTGCTCGCCGTCGGCCTCGTCCCCTTGCCTGTGCCGCCTTGCGCGGGACGAGTGCCACGGGTGCGTCAGCGGCCTCGAGTTCGAGCTGCGGCAGGACGCTGGTGTACGTGTCGGCGGTGAGCTTGTACGAGGAGTGCCCGAGCATCACCCTCGGCCTGCCGAATCCACTTACGAGACCGTGACGCGTGCGAGGGCGAACTGGATTCCGTGACGATTGAGGTGGCACCATCAGCGTCGCCGGACACCCGCGAGTCCGAGTCCGTGTCCTCGGGCCCGTCCGTCCTCAAGCCAGTGCAGGAGGCCGAAGCAAAGGCCACGGCGGGATGAAGAGGCGGAACCGACGACCCACAGCAGCAACTCTTCGAAGGACGTGTCGATGCGGCTGGCCCTGAAGACACCGGACCCTGTGCGAGCCCGGTCCCTGCGCAGGATGCTCATCGCACTCCTGGTTGCCGCTGTCGCCACCGCCCTGACGATCGGCGGCATCGCGGTGTCCAACGCGGTGAACCAGCCGGAGCTCCGGATACGCGGCATCCCCAGCAACGGCGTACTGAACGCCGCCGCGCTTTCCAAGGCCACGCTCACGGTGGACACCGTAGACACGGACGGCAGCGGCGACGACGCGGCGCTGAACAGTGAGGCGCTGCGCAATGTCGAGGCCAGGCTGAACGGCGAGATCGTTCCCACCCTGTGGGTCGGAAACCACCGGGTGATCGATCTGGGGGCGTTGCGGGAGGGGGAGTACGAGCTGACGGTGACCACCGACCTGGGCCTGCTCTGGAGCGAGATCAGTCTCAGTCGCCGCTTCATCGTGGACACCACCGAGTCTTGACCTCAAGGTCAACGGGCTAGCCGGCATTCTCCGGCTAGCCGAGTGCTCGAAAGATTGCCAGATCCATGCGATAGCGAAATCTTCGCAAAGCGGGATGCACCAGGCAGGAGTCAACTCGCCCCCAGCGAAGGCAGTCGGCGGCCGCCTCCCCGGCCCACCTCCAGGCACCGTTCTTGCCGTGGCCACCAAGTCAGGTGCCGGACACCGCCCGAAGAACAGCGGAGCCGACCCCGCAGGCGGCTGGATTTCTGCGCCGGATCCCGGTCGACTGTCCGGATCCAGTCGGAAGAACGGGCATCGAACGGACACATGGCAGTCGGCGAGCGGTCAGCAGCCTCCCGCGCTGCTGAGCTCTCCACCGCATCACCAGGGGCCTGCACTCCGAAAAACGGGCATATTCGGTCATCAAATGCTCTACGACGAACCTGGTCAGTACGGGCAATCGCCCTGTAGAAATTTGGCCACCGAAGCCCCAACGGGCCGGGCTCCGGGAAGCATCCGACGCGGGCACAGCGCGCAGAACCGTGAAACGGAGGTGTCGCCGTGGACGCCGATGAACGAAGACGCGGGATCCTGGAAACGGCACGCCGTTCCGGATCCGTGGCCGTCGGAAAGCTCGCAGTCGACCTCGGGGTTTCAGAGGAGACCGTGAGGCGCGATCTGAATCTACTGGAGAATCACGGGCTGGTCCGGCGTACCCACGGCGGTGCCCATCCCGTGGAGAGCGCCGGCTTCGAGACCACGCTCGCCTTCCGTACCACCATGCACGTCCCCGAGAAGTCCCGGATCGCGGCTGCCGCGGCCGAACTGCTCGGGGACGCCGAGACCATCTACATCGACGAGGGCTACACCCCGCAGCTCATCGCCGCCGCACTCCCCCGCGACCGGCCACTGACCGTGGTCACCTCCTCGCTGGCCACCGCAGGTGCCCTGGCTTCCGCCGAGAACATCACCGTGCTGCTGCTCGGCGGCCGGGTGCGCGGCGGAACGCTGGCCACGGTCGACCACTGGGCGACCCGCATGCTGTCCGCCTTCGTCATCGACCTGGCGTACGTCGGCGCGAACGGCATCTCCCGCGAGTACGGACTCACCACCCCCGACCCCGCGGTCAGCGAGGTCAAGGCCCAGGTCCTCAGGGCCGCCAGGCGCCGGGTCTTCTCCGGGGTCCATACGAAGTTCGGTGCCGCGAGCTTCTGCCGCTTCGCGGACATCACAGAGTTCGAGGCGATCGTCACCGACGCCGGGCTGCCCGCCTCCGAAGCACACCGCTACTCACTGCTGGGCCCCGAGGTCATCCGGGCCTGATCCGCGGTTCAACTCCCTGTCCCACAACCCCCGCAAGTCCGGGGGCCTGGTTCCCCACGCCCTCGAAACATCCCCTGGAGTCAGTCATGCGCACACGAAGAATGACCCATGTCCTCGTCACGGCCACGGCCGCGGGTTCGCTGCTGGTCGCCTGCAGCGGGGCGGGCGGCTCCTCGAACTCCGGCGGTGGCGGCAAAAGCATCAACGTGCTGATGGTCGGCAATCCGCAGATGGAGGACATCGCGAAGCTCACGAAGGACACCTTCACCAAGGACACCGGGATCAAGGTGAACTTCACGATCCTTCCCGAGAACGAGCTGCGCGACAAGGTCACCCAGGACGTCGCCACCCAGGCCGGCCAGTACGACGTCGCCACCATCGGCGCCTACGAGGTGCCCATCTGGCACAAGAACGGCTGGCTGAGCGACCTGACCGGCTACATCGACACGACCAAGGGCTTCGACAAGGCCGACCTGCTCAAGCCGATGGTCACGTCGTTGTCCGGCTCCGACGGCAAGCTCTACGCCCTGCCGTTCTACGGCGAGTCCTCCATGCTCATGTACAACAAGGACGTCATGAAGGCGAAGGGCATCACGGTGCCCGAGCGGCCGACCTGGCAGCAGATCGCCGACATCGCGGCCAAGGTCGACGGCGCCGAGCCCGGCATGAAGGGCATCTGCCTGCGCGGCCTGGCCGGCTGGGGCGAACTCGGAGCGTCCCTGACGACCGTGGTCAACACCTTCGGCGGCACCTGGTTCACCGAGGACTGGAAGGCGCAGGTCAACAGCCCGGCGTTCAAGAAGGCGACGAAGTTCTACGTCGACCTGGTGCGCAAGCACGGGGAGGCGGGCGCGTCGCAGGCCGGGTTCACCGAGTGCCTGAACGCGATGAGCCAGAAGAAGGTTGCGATGTGGTACGACGCGACCAGTGCGGCCGGGTCGTTGGAGGACCCCAAGTCCAGCAAGGTGGCCGGCAAGGTCGGTTACGCGTACGCCCCGACCGTCGAGACCAAGAGCAGCGGCTGGCTGTGGAGTTGGGCCTGGGCCATGCCCAAGACCACGAACAAGGCCGACGCCGCCTCGAAGTTCATGCTGTGGGCGTCCAGCAAGGAGTACGAGAAGCTGGTCGGCGAGAAGCTCGGCTGGGCGCGCGTCCCGGCAGGCAAGCGGGCCAGCACGTACGAGATCCCCGAGTACCAGAAGGCCGCCGCGTCGTTCGGTGACATCACCCTGAAGTCCATCGAGCAGGCCGATCCGGCCAACCCGGGCGTCCAGCCCCGGCCCACGGTCGGGATCCAGTTCGTGGCCGTCCCCGAGTTCCAGGACCTGGGCACGAAGGTGACCCAGGAGATCTCTGCCGCCATCGCCGGAAAGACCAGCGTGGACAAGGCGCTGAACGACGGCCAGAAGCTCGCCGAGGACGTCGCGAAGAACTACCAGTGACCCACCAGTGACCCGCACCAACCGCCCGGCCGGCCCTCCCCCCGGCCGGGCACCACTCCCGCACCCCGGCCGTCACCGGCAGAGGAACCTCCCATGACCACGCTCACCGCTGCACCCAAGACCGCACCGCCACCCGTGCGTACCCGCAAGCCCACCGGCGTGGGCAAGTGGCGGCGCCGCATCCCGCTGCT
>NZ_BAAASJ010000060.1:0-205273 GCF_039532825.1 Streptomyces vastus | reverse complement strand
CCCCGGTTCAGACTGCCCCCAGCTTCTACCGAGTCGCTGCGACGACTCGGTGGTGACGGTCTCCCACCGCCACTCGATGAAACAGCGCCTCGTGGCGCACCATGAGGAACTTGTACGCACGGATCATCCGGCCCACCCCCCTTCCAGGTCAGCTCGAAGATCATACTACGCTCCGCTTTCGAGAGAGAACTGTTCGTGATTGCCGACCGCGCCCTCCAGGGCATCGCGATGGGCGCCACCCCCTTCGGCGTCGGCCCGATGCGCTATGCGCTACCGCGCCAGGCCAAGGCGCGCGCTCCGCGGGTAGAGCGGTTCGAAAGCCGCGGGTCTGCTGTGACTGAGCGTCAAACGCTCCGCGGGTAGGGCCGTACGAAAGCCGCGGGGCCGGTTGTGGCTGAGCGCGCCCACGCGGCGGAGCCGCAAATTGATACAGCCCCGCGCCCCTGACGGGGCGCCCCAGCCCAAGCTCCGCTAATTGGAACGTCCGGGCGACGTGTACCCGCCACAGATGTGACACTTCGGAGGGCATCTGTAACGTTCGCAGAACTACCTCCCCCTTCCCGGTGGGCCGCCGCCCGCGCCCCACCCACTTCCCGTTAGCCGCTAAACCGACCCGGCGTGCAGGCGAGACGCGTTCGCGCCCGCGAGCCGAGGTTCACCACCCAACCCACCCGAGCGCAGCCCCACCCGTGGACCCCCATCCTTCCGGACCGCTCGCTCGCTTCTCACCCGTGGTTCCGCGGCCCGTGTCAAGGGTCGGCCGGAGGCCGATCGGCGCCAGCCGACGCGTAGCGCAACAAGCGCCCTTTACTCGGGCCGTGGAAGCACGACACTGGCAAAGAAGCAGGCGGTCCCCACAGCAACCGAGTAGCCAGGGCCCACCAGGACCACGTACAACCGCGTACTACGTACAGCCCCGCACAACCAGGAGGACCTGCATGCCCGCGGCCCCCAAGCCCGAGACCCTCGCCGCCTTCGAGCAGGCCAAGGGCTTCATGCCCACCCGCGAGGGCATCGCCCTGCACGCCGCCGCAACCGAAGCGGCAGCGCTCGGCCTCCCTCTCCTCGAAGTAGGAACGTACTGCGGCCGCTCCACCATCCTCCTCGCCGACGCCGCCCGCGAGACCGGCGTCACTGCGATCACCATCGACCACCACCGCGGCAGCGAGGAACAGCAGCCCGGCTGGGAGTACCACGACCCGGAGACGGTCGACCCGGAGCTCGGCCGGATGGACACGCTCCCCACCTTCCGCCGCACCCTCCACCAGGCCGGCCTGGAGGATCACGTGGTCGCGATGGTCGGCCGCTCACCCCAGATCGCGGCCTTCTGGCGGACGCCCCTCGGCCTCGTCTTCATCGACGGCGGCCACACCGACGAACACGCGACCGCCGACTACGAGGGCTGGGCCCCGCACCTCGCCGAGGGCGGCCTCCTCCTGATCCACGACGTCTTCCCCGACCCGGAGGACGAGTTCACCGGACAGGCCCCGTACCGCGTGTACCTCCGGGCTCTCGCGTCCGGCGCCTTCACGGATGTGTCGGTGACCGACTCGCTGCGGGTGCTGCGGCGAACAGGAGCGGGGATCTGAGATCCCCGCTTCCGGACGATTGGTGGGCTGCCCCAGGCGGTCACGCACGCACCCTCCATCGCCGACCGTCCCAGCCGAGGAGCCAGAAGAGGCCGATTGACTGCAAAATGACGACGTTGACTATAGAATGCAGTCATGACGACTGCATTCACCGTACGGGACGTCCCCGACGACATCGCCCGCACCATCAAGATCCGCGCTGCCGAGGCCGGCCAGTCCATACAGGGCTACCTCCTCGGCCTCATAATGCGGGAGGCATCGAAGCCCAGCCTCGCCGAGATGGCCGCCCGCGCCGAGCGCTACGCAAGCGACCAGGTCACCCACGACGACGTCCTCGCCGCCTTGGACGAGGGACGGAGCGGTCGGTGATCGTCGTCGATGCCTGCGCGGTCACGGAGTTCCTCACCTCCAGCGGCATGCTCGCCCGGCGTGTGCGCGAGCGGATCGCGGCCGAGGACGAGATCCACGCCCCCCACCTGATCGACACGGAGGTGGCCTGGTCGGTCATCGGCATGGGCAAGGGCACCAGGGGCGGCAAGCCGAAGCTCGGCAAGGGCGACGTCGACCGCTATCTGAAGGAGTTCGCCGACCTGCCCCTCTCTCGCCATCCGGCACTTCCCCTCACGGCCCGCGTGCGCACGTTGGCCGCGAACCTATCGGTGTATGACGCGACGTATGTGGCGTTGGCCGAGGTCCTCGGTCTCACTCTGGTGACCACCGATTCCCGTATCAGGCGAGGCGTCGGGCGGATCGCCAGGTGCGACATCGTCGACTTCGGCACCTGACCGTGAGTCCACGCGGCAGAGCCGCGCGTTGACGCAGACCCGCCTCCCTTTGGGGCGCAGCCGCCGCACCGGACTCCGGCGAGTCCGCTTAGGGTGGCAGGCGTGTCGTATGTAGGTCCGGACTTCGATCCTCCCCGCCCGCCGCGCCGTTCCCGGCGCGGGCCCCTGACCGTCGCCGTCGCCGCGCTCGTACCGGGCGCGTTGGTGGGGTGGCTGGTGTGGCAGGCGGTGGGGGATTCGGGCGGGGGCGGCTCGGACGGATCGGTGGCGCAGTCGTCGCAGTCGTCGCCGTCGCCGGATACGTCCGCATCGGACACGTCCTCCTCACCCACCACCGGGACGCACGACGCCGACGCCAAGGAGCCCGGCAAGTCCCCCTCCCCTTCCAACTCCTCGACCTCACGCCCCGCCGCTTCCGGCCCTCTCAAGGGCAAGGTCGTCGTGATCGACCCGGGCCACAACCCCGGCAACTTCCGCCACACCACCGAAATCAACCGCCAGGTCGACATCGGCACGAACTCCAAGGAGTGCGACACGACCGGCACGTCCACCAACGGCGGCTACACAGAAGCCCGTTTCACCCTCGACGTCTCGCACCGCCTCCGCACCCTGCTCGAACAGCAGGGCGCCACAGTCAAGTTCACGCAGGACGGCGACCGCCCCTGGGGCCCATGCGTCGACGAACGCGCCCGCATCGGCAACAAGGCGAAGGCAGACGCCGTGATTTCCATCCACGCGGACGGCTCAGGGCCCGGCAACCGCGGCTTCCACGTGATCCTGCCGGGCGCCGTGAACGAGGGCGAAGCCGACACCCGCCCGATCGTCGCCCCGTCCCGCGAACTCGGCGAACGCATCGCCGGCAACCTCGTCAGCACCACCGGCAGCGCGCCGTCCAACTACATCGGCGACGGCACCGGACTCGACGTACGCACGGACCTCGGCGGTCTCAATCTGTCAACGGTTCCCAAGGTGTTCATCGAGTGCGGCAACATGCGCGACAGCAAGGACGCGGCGCTGCTGACCAGCGGCGCGTGGAGGCAGAAGGCGGCGCATGGGATCTCTGCGGGAATCGTGAGTTTCCTAACACCGTAAAGCCCTGGTCTCATTGATGGCTCCACGCGGCATCCAACACTCGCAACTGCCAGTCACATACTCGTCGATACGCTCATCGTCGTCGAAGGCGACGTCGAGCGCCCCGGTCTCCTTGGCCACCTTCGGCGACCGCCTGACCACGGCGATGACGCGCTCCTCGATTCCCGCCGCGCGCAGGGTGCAATGGAATGGGCCGGGTTGCCATCCTGGCTGCACTCAATGTCGGCCGCGGCCAGATGCAGCGCCGTCGGACTCCTCGCTGCCGTAGTCGATCACAGTCACTCCCGCCGCGTGGGCGGTGTCCGCAAGCAAGGTCGCTGGGAAGCCGAAGTGCCTACCAACCTCGATCATTGAAAACTGGAAGCACCCGACCTCCCCAGCGGTGCATCGAGGGCAAGCCCTCGCCAGTCGACACAAAACTCAGCCACAAAGGCCGCGTCGCCGTCCGCGCTACCGGCAACTTCAACATCAAGACTCTCCATGGCCTCGTCCAGGGCGTCCACCACCGGCACGTCCGACTGCTCCAACGAGCCGACGGCTACGCCTACGCGACCCGGGCGGAGGCACCATGTGCCTGACTTGTACGGTCTCAATCTGTCAACGGTTTCCGAAGCCTTCAACAGACCAGCCAACTGCGCGATAGCAAGGACGCGGCGCTGCTCACCCTCGGCGCGTGGCGCTAGAAGGCAGTTCGTGGAATGTCTGAGGGAATCGTGAGTGTCCTGCGGGGGTAGTGATCGCCGGGTTGATCCCGTCGGACACCCGTCTGGGACGGGCGATAGTGTCGTCCTACGATGAGGGCCACCCCCGCGCTCACACCGGGGCCCACGGGCGACATGGTGACAGCGACGCCTCCACCGATGACGACACGACTGAACTGAAGGACCGACTGAAGTGAATATCCGCTCTCTCACTCGAGGCGACGGCGTGGTGATCGGAGCAGCGGTGTTGCTGTTCATCGCGTCGTTCCTCGCCATCTATTCCGACGACGGCGCCGAGGGCGTCGATATCCCGAGCGCCTGGAGCAGCGGTCCGCTCCTCATGGGTGTGATCCTGTCGGGCATCTTCGCCGCGGCACTCATCGTGCTCGGCCGCGGTCTGCCGCAGGCCCCCAAGGTCGCCGGTATCGAGCTCGGACACTTCGGCATCGCCCTCGCCGTGTTCTCCGCCTGGAGCGCGCTGGGGAACGTGTTCGACCCGGCGGGCGGCGTCGACAACCTCGGCGGCGGCCCGGGCCCCGACGCCGGCATGGGCCTGATCCTCAGCCTGATCGCCACCCTCGTCATGGCCGGCGCCGCGATCGCCACGCCGCTAGTCCCGGCCCTGAAGGGCGCCCTCCTCCCCGCCCCCAAGCCCGCCGCCCCCCAGCCCTACGGCGCCCAGCCGCAGGGTGGTTACGGCTACCCGGGCGCCCCGGGCGCCCAGCAGCAGGCGGGGCAGCCGTTCGGCGGCCAGCCCGGTCAGCCGCAGCCGGGTCAGCCGTTCGGCGCGCAGGGCCCGCAGCCCGGTCAGCAGCAGCCTCAGCCTCAGCAGGCCCAGGCGCCGCAGGCCCAGGCGCCGCAGGCTCAGCAGCAGCCGCCCGCCGCGGAGTTCTCGCCGTTCTGGTTCGCGGTGCCGGTGCCGCGCCCGCTGTACGGGGAGGACGGCTCCCCGACGCCGATCGCCGAACTGGCGCCCGGTACCTGGTACTTGGCCGTCGAGCAGCGCGGCCCCGGCCTGGTGGCCCAGACGCAGGACGGCCGTCGCGGCGTACTGCAGGACACCAGCGGAATCCAGCGCGGCTGACCCGCCCGCTTCCGCCCACAGCTCACGGCCCACGGCCCTTCACTCTTCCGAGCGGGGGGCCGTTGTCGTACAGTCACCGTCTCGGCTGATGGCTGACGGCCCGTCAGGAGGCGGCTCATGCGACTCGGTCTCGCACTCGGCTACTGGGGACGCGGCCCCAACGCGGACCACGTCCCGCTGGCACAGGAGGCGGAACGCCTCGGCTACGACTCCGTGTGGACCGCCGAGTCCTGGGGCTCCGACGTCTTCACCCCGCTGACGTGGATCGCGGCGCAGACGTCCCGCATCAAACTCGGCACGGCGGTCGCCCAGATGGCCGCCCGCTCCCCCACGACGACCGCCATGCACGCGCTGACCCTCGATCACCTCTCGGGCGGCCGCATGATGCTCGGCCTCGGCCTTTCGGGCCCGCAGGTCGTGGAGGGCTGGTACGGCCGCCCGTTCCCGAAGTCACCGCTCACGGCAACGAGGGAGTACGTCGATGTCATACGCCAAGTCCTCCGCCGCGAGGCCCCGGTTGAGCTGAACGGCCGCTTCCACACCCACCCGTACCAGGGCCCGGACGCAACAGGCCTGGGCAAACCCCTCAAGCCCATCACCCACCCCCTGCGCCCCGAACTCCCCATTCTCCTGGGCGCGGAGGGCCCGAAGAACATCGCGCAGACGACCCGGATCGCGGACGGCTGGCTCCCGTTGTACTGGTCTCCCCTGCGCCCCGACGTGTACGAGGCGTCCCTGACGGACGTACGAGACGACTTCCTGATCGCCCCCATGGCCCAGGCCAGAGTGTGCGACGACGTATCGGAAGGCCTCCTCCCCGTAAAGACGATGCTCGGCTTCTACATCGGCGGCATGGGCCACGCCAAGCGCAACTTCCACGCCGACCTCATGGCACGCATGGGATACGAGGCGGAAGCGCGGCGGATCCAGCGCCTGTTCCTGGAGGGCCGTCGGGAGGAGGCGGTTCTCGCCGTACCGGACGCCTTCGCGGACGAGATCTCCCTGGTCGGCCCCCGTGAACGGATCGCGGAACGCCTGGAGTTGTGGCGGAAGGGCCCGGTGACCGACCTGCTGGTCCTGTCCCCCGACCGCCACACCCTCCAAGTCCTGGCGGAGCTCAACGAGGCCTCGGCATAAGGAAAATCGTGCCGCCGGGCGGTTTCATCCCGGATTCAAGGGCTACTCGGTGAGCATGTCCCCTCGATATCGCACCAACCAGGCAGGCAGGGTCATCGCGATCGTCGCCGACATCATGGCCTTGATCCTCGGACTGTGGATCCTGATGTACCTGCTGGACGCGAACCGGGCGAACGACTTCGTGCAGTTCATCCAGGACGCGGCCCGCTGGCTCGCCGGCTGGTCCCACGACCTGTTCACCTTCGACGAGGGCTGGGCCCGGGTCGTCGCCGGGTACGGCCTGGCCGCCGTCGTATACCTCTTCGTGGGGCACGTGATCGCCAACCGCATGTACCGCCACCGCTGACACCACTGAGGCGCTACGCGCAAGGCGTTACGCGCACAACGCTACGAACAGCAGTCGGCGTCCAGCCCCCAAGGCAGCCGCTCCCCGCTGAACACCGCACACGTCGCCTCGTCGCCGCCCAGTGCGGCCACGGCGAGCAGCAGCGAGCCCGCCGTCCAGGCCGTCAACTCCTCGGGCCAGACCGCCGCGTCCTCGAAGACGTAGCCCGTCCAGTACAGGCCGGTCTTCGGGTCGCGGAGGTGCTGGATGGACTGGAGAATCTCCAGGGCGCGGTCGGACTCGCCCACGGCCCAGAGCGCCAGGGCGAGTTCGGCGGACTCGCCGCCCGTCACCCACGGGTTGGGCACGACGCACCGTACGCCGACTTCCGGCACCACAAAGCGATCCCAGTCCCGTTCGATACGTTCCTTCGCCTCGGCTCCGGTGAGCGCCCCGCCCAGCACGGGGTAGTACCAGTCCATGGAGTAACGGCTCTTGTCGAGGAACCGCTCCGGATGCCGCCGTATCGCGTGCCGCAGCGCCCCGACCGCCAACTCCCAGTCCGGCTGCGCCTCTTCCCGCTCCTCGGCGATCGCGAGCGCGCAGCGCAGGGCATGGTGGACGGACGAACTCCCGGTCAGCAGCGCGTCGTCGGACCCGGTCCCGTCGTCCTCGCACCGCCAGCCGATCTGCCCGCCCGGCAGCTGGAGCCGCAGCACGAACTCCATGGCGGAGTAGACGGTGGGCCACATCCGGTCCAGGAAGGTGTCGTCGCCGGTCGCCAGATAGTGGTGCCAGACCCCGACGGCGACGTACGCGCAGAAGTTGGTCTCCCGGCCGCGGTCGGTGACATCGGCGGCGTCCCCGTCGGCATACGCCGCGTACCAGGATCCGTCTTCGTTCTGATGCCGCGCCAGCCAGTCGTACGCCCGCTCTGCCGCCTCGTGCTCGCCCGCCGCGTCCAGCGCCATCGCGGCCTCGGTGTGGTCCCACGGGTCGAGGTGGTGCCCGCGGAACCACGGTATGGCGCCGTCCGGCCGCTGCACGGCAAGGATGCCCCGGACCGTCTCGGCGGCCTGCTCCGCGGTGAGCACCCCGGTCAGGACGAGGTGTTCTGTACGGGGCGTCGTCACGAAGCGTCCACCGAGGCGTCGGTCGAAGCGGCCTCGACCGGCAGATGCGGCTTGGTCGCGTACGCCACGAAGGACTTGCCGATCAACGGGTTCAGCGCCTGCTCGGCGACCCGCGTGGCGAGCGGCTTCTTCATGATGTCCCAGACCAGAAGCTTGTGGTACGCCCGCACCGGCAGCGCCTTGTCGTTGTCGACGCCGAACGCGCACTTCAGCCACCAGTACGGGCTGTGCAGCGCGTGGGCGTGATGCGTGCCGTACGGCTTCAGTCCCGCCTCTCGCATCCGGCCGAGCAGTTCGTCGGCCTTGTAGATGCGAATGTGGCCGCCCTCGACCTCGTGATACGCGTCGGACAGCGCCCAGCACACCTTCTCGGGCCCGTAGCGCGGGACCGTGACGGCGATCCGCCCGCCCGGCTTCAGCACGCGCACCATCTCCGCGAGTACGCCCTTGTCATCGGGTATGTGCTCCATGACCTCGGAGATGATCACGACGTCGAACGACTCGTCGGGGAACGGGAGTTGAAGCGCGTCGCCCTCCATGGCGACGGCGCTCGCGCCTTCCGGCGCCTCTCCCGCCTCCTTCATCGCGGCGAACCAGGTGGCGACCTCGCGGATCTCCTCGGCGTTCTGGTCCAGCGCCACGACGTTCGCTCCGCGCCGGTAGCACTCGAAGGCGTGCCGGCCGGCTCCGCACCCGAGGTCCAGTACGCGGTCGCCCGGGGCGAGCGGGAACCGGGAGAAGTCGACGGTCAGCACGTGGCCCTGCTTTCGCGATCGGTTACGACTACTTCTGCGGCTGCTTGTTCGACGGCTTCGGCCTCAACAGCGCTTACGGCGGCGGGTCGACGGGCTCCCCCGGCGTCGGCGATCGCCTCGCGATACCGCGCCACCGTCCCCTCGGCCGCCCGCGCCCAGGTGAACCGCTCAAGGACCCGCGCACGCCCGGAGGTTCCGAGCCGCGCACGCAGCGAGGGGTCTGAGAGAAGCCTGCTCAGGGCGGCGGCCAGGGCCCCCGAATCACCCGGCGGGACGGCCAGGCAGGTCTCGCCGTCCCTTCCCGCCACTTCGGGAATCGCCCCGCCGGTGGTGGCGACGAGCGGCGTGCCCGTCGCCATCGCCTCCGCGGCGGGCAGCGAGAAGCCCTCGTACAGGGAGGGCACGCAGGCGACCTCGGCGGACCGTACGAGGTCGACCAGTTCCTCGTCCGAGATGCCCTTCACGAACCCGACGGCGCCTTCGAGCCCGTACCGCTCGATGGCCTGGGCGACCGGTCCGTCCTCGGCGCGCTTGCCGACGACGACAAGGTGGGCGGCGGGGTGCTCGGTGCGCACCTTGGCGAGCGCCTCGAGGAGGAAGACGAGCCCCTTCAGCGGCACGTCCGCGCTGGAGGTGGTGACAATCCGTCCCGGTATCTGCGGCACGGACGGATCCGGCGAGAAGAGGTCGGTGTCAGCGCCGATGTGTACTACGTGGATGCGTTCGTCGCGTACGCCGAGGTGGTCCACGATCTCCTGACGGGACGTGCCGGAGACGGTGAGGACGGACGGGAGGCGGCACGCGACGCGCTTCTGCATGCGGGTGAAGGCGTACCAGCGGCGTTTGGAGGCCCGCTCGCGCCAGCCGTTCGCCGCGTCCAGCTCCAACTGCCGGTCCACGGTGATGGGGTGATGGATCGTCGTGACGAGGGGCGCGCCGATGTCGCCCAACAGGCCGTAGCCGAGGGTCTGGTTGTCGTGTACGACGTCGAACTCGCCGCGACGGGCGTGGAGATGGCGCCGGGCGCGCAGCGAGAAGGTCAGCGGCTCGGGGAAACCGCCGGTCCACATCGTGCCGACCTCGAGGGCGTCGATCCAGTCGCGGAACTCGCCGGGCTTCGGGGTGCGAAAGGGGTCCGAGGGGCGGTACAGGTCGAGGCTGGGCAGCTCGGTGAGGGAGAGCCCGCCCGGTGCGTCAGCCGCGTCGAGTACGTCCGCGTCGAGTACGGGGTACGGCTGGGCGCCGATGACCTCGATCCGGTGACCGAGGCGGGCGAGCTCGCGCGAGAGGTGCCGTACGTAGACGCCCTGGCCGCCGCAGAACGGGTTCCCTTTGTAGGTGAGGAGCGCGATGCGCAACGGTCGGTCGCCGTCGGCGGCCGAGCCCTCTTCGGGACCCGCCTCCATGGCCTCAGCGGTCACTCCGGGCCCCCTTCTTCCAGCAATTTCCCGCGAGATTACTTCGGGACGGTAATCTAGAACAAGTTTCAGACTTGATCGCTCAGGGAGCACTGAATCTACCGGCAGGTAGCCCTTCTGTGAGCGGTGGATCGGGTGATTCACGCCACGGCGAGGCCCTACTCTGCTGTCGCTCACCCCGCCCCCCACCGGCCCTCTGCACGAACGTCACGGAACGGGACACATGCCAGCGGAAGCCAAACCTTCGGCGAAGACCGCACAGCCGAAGACCGCGCAGCCGAAGAGCGCGCAAGCGGCGGTACGAACCGTCCAGCCGGACTCGCCGCCGCTCACCGAGCGTCAGGAGGCGCGGCGCCGGCGCATCCTGCATGCGAGCGCGCAACTGGCCAGCCGGGGAGGCTTCGACGCGGTGCAGATGCGCGAGGTCGCGGAGTCCTCGCAGGTCGCCCTCGGCACCCTCTACCGCTACTTCCCGTCGAAGATCCACCTGCTGGTCGCCACGATGCAGGACCAACTCGCCCACATGCACGGCACCCTCCGCAAGAAGCCCCCGGCCGGCGACACGGCGGCGGAACGCGTCGCCGAGACCTTGATGCGCGCCTTCCGCGCCCTCCAGCGCGAGCCGCATCTCGCCGACGCCATGGTCCGCGCCCTGACGTTTGCGGACCGCAGCGTCAGCCCGGAGGTGGACCAGGTGTCCCGCCAGACCACCGTGATCATCCTGGACGCCATGGGCCTGGACGACCCCACCCCCGACCAGCTCTCCGCGGTCCGCGTCATCGGCCACACCTGGCACTCGGCCCTCATCACCTGGCTCTCGGGCCGCGCCTCCATCGCCCAGGTCAAAATCGACATCGAGACGGTGTGCCGCCTGATCGACCTGACGGAGCCAGGCGGCAAATCGACGTGACGGAGCCGGGCAGCAAACCGGCCCGACCGAGCCCGACAGCGAACCGGCCCGACCGAGCCCGACAGCGAACCGGCCCGACCGAGCCCGACAGCGAACCGGCCCGACCGAGCCCGACAGCGAGGAGTGACTCACTCCTCCGGCGGAAACACCGGCTCCCCCGACCCCACCAGGCTGATCATGATCGCCTCCACCGGGCAGCCCTCCGCCGCTTCCAGGACCTTCTCGTTGGCGTCCGTGTCCGGGTCCAGGGGGTGGGACTGGCGGGCGGAGTCGAGGTGGAAGGCGTGAGGAGCCTGGTTGACGCACTGGGACGAGCCGATGCAGACCGAGCGGTCGACCTCGATGTGCCAGCGGTCACCCATCTTCTAGGCCTCGCCCTCATAGCCGTTGGGCAGGTGGATCATCTTGTGCTCGAAGTACTCGCCGTACCCCTCGGGCCCGAACTCCCGCCCGAGACCAGAGTTCTTGTAGCCGCCGAACGGGCCGAGCATGTCGAGGCTGAAGGTGTTGACCGAGTACGTGCCCGTACGGACCTGACGCGCGACCTCGATGCCCCGCTCGACGTCCGCGGTCCACACGCTGCCGCTCAGCCCGTAGTCGGAGTCGTTCGCGATCTTCACGGCCTCGCTCTCGTCGCCGTACGGAATGAGGCAGATGACCGGCCCGAAGATCTCTTCGCGGGCGATCCGCATGGAGTTGTCGACGTCGCCGAAGAGCGTCGGCTCGACGTACCAGCCCTTGTCGAAGCCTGCCGGGCGCCCGCCGCCGGTGAGGATCTTGGCGCCCTCCTCCTGGCCGATGCGGATGTAGTCGAGGGAGCGCTGCTGCTGGCGCCGGGCGACCAGCGGGCCCACCTCGGTGGCCGGGTCGAGCGGATCGCCGACCTTCAACGCGCCCGCGGTGGCGGCGAAGGCCTCGGCGAACTCGTCGTAGCGGGTGCGCGGCACGAGGATGCGGGTCTGGGCGACGCACGCCTGCCCGTTGATCATCCAGGCGAAGGGGGCGATGCCGCCCACCGCCGTCTGCGCGTCGGCGTCCGGCAGGATCACCGCGGCCGACTTGCCGCCCAGTTCGAGGGTGACGCGGGTGAGGTTGCGCGAGCAGACCTCCATGACGCGTTTTCCGGCGCCGACCGAGCCCGTGAAGGACACCTTGTCGACCCCCGGATGTCCGACCAGGTACTCACTCACCTCACGGTCGGCGGGCAGGATCGACAGCACACCCTCCGGCAGCCCGGCCTCGGTGGCGATCTCCGCCAACAGGTAGGCGTCAAGGGGGGTTTCGGGCGACACCTTCAGGACCGCGGTGCAGCCTGCCAGCAGCGCGGGAGCGAGCTTGGCGGCGGCGGTGAACTGCGGCACGTTCCACGGCACGACGGCCGCGACCACGCCGACGGGTTCGCGCCGCACCAGGAGCTTCCCGAGGACACCGTCGCGCTGCTCCTCGTACGTGAAGCCGCGGGCGGTGGTGATCGCCGCGTCCCACACCATCATCGAGGAGAGCGCCTGCACCATCACGGAGGAGGTGTACGGGGTGCCGTTCTCGGAGGAGATGACGCGGGCGATCTCCTCGTGCCGTACGGCGAACGCGTCCTTGATCCTGCTGACGACCTCGATCCGCTCGTCGAGCGTCATACGAGGCCAGGGCCCCTCGTCGAACGCGGTACGCGCCACCGCGACCGCCCGGTCCACATCGGCCGTCGAGGCGTGCGGCACCCTCCCGATGACCTCTTCCGTGTGCGGCGAGACCACCTCGATGACGTCCTGGCCCAGGGGGTCCGTCAACTCCCCGCCGATGAACAGCTGTCCGTGTTCCACGAGCTCGGTCATGAGCTACTGCCTCCTGCGGAGCCGGGCGATCCCAGTTACTGATCCCACTTACTGACACTTTCTGACGCTGTTTCAGATACGCACGAGGAACTGATACCAGTTCTAGTTACCATGAGCAATGGCCATGCCGAAGAGGAGCAGGATGAGGACCAGGATGGGGAATCCATGACGCGAGTGACCGACCATGGCGGGGGCGTACGGTCCATCAGGGTCCCCATTCCGGACAACCCGCTCGGCTACACGCTGGTGTACGTCCTCGACACCGACCGCGGCCCCGTCCTGGTCGACACGGGCTGGGACGACCCGGAGTCCTGGGAGACGCTGGCCAACGGCCTGGCGGAATGCGGCACTTCGGCATCCGAGATCCACGGGGTCGTCATCACCCACCACCACCCCGACCACCACGGACTGTCCGGCCAGGTACGGGAGGCCTCCGGCGCCTGGGTCGCGATGCACGAGGCGGACGCGTCGATCGTGCGTCGCACGCGCGGGACCCGGCCCGAGCGCTGGTTCACGTATATGACGGACAAGCTCACGGCTGCCGGGGCTCCCGAGGAACACGTGGCGCCCCTGCGCACGGCCCACCCCCGCAACCTCCCCGGCCTGTCTCCCGCCCTCCCCGACCGCGAGATCGTTCCCGGCGAACTCCTCGACCTGGCGGGCCGCCGACTCCGCGCGATCTGGACGCCGGGCCACACTCCGGGCCACGTCTGCCTCCACCTGGAGGAGAACCACCCGGCCCAACTCCCCGGCAGGGGACGCCTGTTCTCCGGCGACCACCTCCTACCGGAGATCACCCCGCACATCGGCCTGTACGAGGACCCGGACGACGCCACGGTCACCGACCCCCTCGGCGACTACCTCGACTCCCTCGAACGCATCGGCCGCCTGGCCCCCGCCGAGGTCCTTCCGGCCCACCAGCACGCCTTCACCGACGCCCCGTCCCGCGTACAGCAGTTGCTGACCCACCACGAGTCCCGCCTGACCGGCCTCCTCTCCCTCCTCACCGCTCCCCTCACCCCCTGGCAGCTGGCCGAACGCATGGAGTGGAACCGCCCCTGGGACCAAATCCCGTACGGCTCAAGGAACATCGCGGTCTCCGAGGCGGAGGCCCATCTGCGCCGACTGGTGAAGCTGCGGCGCGCGGAGGCGGTCACGGGGAGCGATCCGGTGATGTATGTGGCGGTGGAGGGCGAGGGCTAGCTCAGCAGCGTACGGATCAACTCCTCTGCATCACAGTGATGGGGGGATCTGTCACATTCGCAGGTCCACCTCCCCCTGTGCGGCGCTGCCGTCCGTGGCCGCTACGCCATGGCGTGTCCGTCGGTATTCGCTGAACGGCGGGCGGCTGCCGCGGGGTTGGGTGTGGACGTGCTGCGGGCGGCTCGCCGAGGTGGCCGGAGGAACGAGGATTTCAGCAACGCTGTTCGGTCTGCGCATCGCGATGCGAGGATGTCGCCCGTGACCGGAACGTCTTCCTCGCCCGTCGCCGAGGGCACGCCTCGTAGGCAGGGCCTGGGTCCCCGGGCCGCCGCCGTCCTTGTGTTCGGGTCTTCGGCCGCGGTCCTGGTGGTCGAGATCGTTGCTCTGCGGCTGCTGGCTCCCTACCTCGGCCTCACCCTCGAGACCAGCACCATGGTGATCGGCATCGCCCTCTCCGCGATCGCCGTCGGCTCCTGGCTGGGTGGGCGCATCGCCGACCAGGTCGATCCACGCCGGCTCATAGGCCCCTCGCTGGGGGTGTCGGGAGCGGTCGTGGCGCTCACCCCTGCCGTGCTGCGCACCACCGCGGAGTGGGCGGCGCCGCTGCTCTTGTTGATCGCGGCAGGGACCATCCTCGTGCCGGGCGCGCTGCTCTCCGCGGTGACGCCGATCGTGACCAAGTTGCGTCTCACCAGCCTCGCCGAGACCGGAACGGTGGTCGGCCGGCTGTCCGGTGTCGGTACCGTCGGCGCCATCGTCGGCACCGTCCTCACCGGCTTCGTCCTCGTATCGCGGTTGCCGGTCAGCGGCATCCTGATCGGCCTCGGAACACTGCTGGTGGTCGGCGGCGGGCTGGCCGAGTGGCGTACACGCGGGTGGACCGGCACGCCTGCCCTCACACTCGTGGTCGTCGCCGGCGGCCTCGCCACCACGGTCGCTCCCGGTGCCTGCGACACGGAGACCAAGTACCACTGCGCACGGGTCGTCGCGGACCCCGACCGGGACAGCGGCCGCACCCTCGTCCTGGACGGCCTGCGGCACTCCTACGTCGACACCGACGACCCGACCTTCCTGGAGTTCGAGTACGTACGCGCCATCGCGTCGGTGGTCGATGCCGCCTTTCCCGAACGTGAGCCACTTACTGCGCACCACCTGGGCGGCGGCGGGCTCACCTTCCCCCGTTACCTCGCGGCCACCCGGCCCGGGACGCGCAGCCTGGTGTCCGAGATCGACGGCGGGGTCGTACGCATCAACCGCGAGCAACTCGGTCTGAGGCCGGGAGGCGGTATCGACGTACGCGTCGAGGACGGCAGGCTCGGCCTGCGGCGAGTGGACGACGGCAGTCGTGACCTCGTCGTCGGCGACGCCTTCGGGGGCGTCAGCGTGCCGTGGCACCTCACCACGGTGGAAGCGATGAGGGACGTACGGCGGGTGCTGGGCGAGGACGGCCTGTACGTCGCCAACCTCATCGATCACGGCGCCATGGCCTTCGCACGTGCCGAAGTAGCCACCCTCAGCGAGACCTTCGACCACGTCGCCGTCCTCGGCGAACCCGCCGACATCGGCCTCGACCCGACCGCCACCTCCGCGGGCGGCAACCTGGTGGTGGTCGCCGCCGACCGGCCAATCGACGTACGGGCGACCCAGGAAGCGCTGGACACCCGCCGTACCGGCTGGCAGATCGCGACAGGCGAAGTCCTCACCTCCTGGATCGGCGACGCCCAACTCCTCACCGACGACTACGCACCCGTCGACCAGCTCCTCCAGCCGTACAGCCCGCAGAGCATCCGGTGACCTAGGACAGCAAGCCGCGTATCAACTCCTCGGCGTCACCCAGGACTTCGACCTCCCTGGTCGTCATGGTCACATTGGCGGCACGCCGCCGGCGCGCCTCCGCGAGGCCTTCCGCCGTCACCTCGCGCGCATTTCCGTCGAGCAGCGCGGCAAGCATCGCCCCGGCCGGCTCCGCCAACGGTTCGTCGCCGACCGCGACTTGGGCGAGGATCACTGCCGACAGACCCCAGTCCAGACCGGGTGGACCTTCCTCCGAGTTGGCCCAGTCGGTCACTCGCGGGCCGGCAGGAGTGAGCATCACGTTGTCCGGGTGCAGGTCCAGATGGAGGACCCGGACGGCGGGGTCGGTGGAGAGCCGGGGCGGCAGCGCGTGCAGGTCACGCAGCAGCCGCGCGAGGGTGACTCCGGCATCCCAGGGGTCGATCAGCCCATCGCCGAACGCCTGCAACATGGTCGGCCCGGACAGCCGCTCCATCAACAGGTCGGTGCGCTTGTGCGTCGGCCGCACGCGCGGCACCGGATAGCCGTGGCCGCGTACGTGTTCCATGACGGCCGCCTCGGCGGGCGCGTCGCCGTAGCCGTCGTCGTCGCGGTAGCGGCGTAGCACCCACGTCCCGTCCTCGGGATCGTCGAGCGCGTACACATCCGCCGTGCGGCCGGAGCCGAGCAGGGGGCCGAGCCGTAAGTCGCTTCTCATGCGCCGAACCTACCGGCGCCGCACAGCCGGGCCTCAGCGTCTCGATACGTGCCGGTACAGTAAGCAGGTCGTCATCACACCCGTACGGGGGGAAGCCGGTGCAAAACCGGCGCTGACCCGCAGCCGTGAATCGCCCGGAGCAAAGCAGCGGGCGGTGAGCCGGAATGCCCCGTGCGGACGTGACCGGCTCGACGTCACCGGGAAACGCCGGTGGCGGGCACCGTCGAGGCATACGGAGCCGAGCCGCCCGGGGCTCTGGGCTGCCCGGCTCCCTGCAGGGAGAAACCGCCGATCATGAAAATTCGCCGTAGCGCCGCCGTGCTGGCCGCCACCGCCGTGATCGGTGCGACCTGCGCGGCGGGCGCCCTCGCCGCCGAGTCGCCCTCCCCGTCGCCGTCCAAGGAGTTGCCCACCGGGCTGTTCGGCAGCGCGGATCCGACGTACGACGGCGTCTGGCGGCAGTCGGTCGCGCTGCTCGCCCAGCACACCGTGGGCGTGCAGCCCGCGCCGGAGGCCGTCGGTTGGCTGGTCGGGCAGCAGTGCGAGAGCGGGGCGTTCGCGCCGTACCGCGCGAACGCGGGCGCGAAGTGTGACGCCAAGACGCTGGTCGACACGAACAGTACGGCCGCCGCGGTGCAGGCCCTGGAGGCGCTCGGCGGGCACGGCGCGGCGGCGGACAAGGCCGTGGCCTGGCTGAAGTCCGTGCAGAACAAGGACGGTGGCTGGGGCTACGCGGCCGGCGGCGCGAGCGACACCAACTCGACGTCTGTCGTGATCGGCGCGCTGGTGGCGGCGGGCGAGCAGCCTCAGGACGTGCTGTCCGAAGGCGGCGAGTCCCCGTACCAGGCCCTGGGGACGCTGGCCGTCCCCTGCGACGAGGACGGCGGGGGCGCGTTCGCCTTCCAGCCGGACAAGAAGGGGAAGCTTGCGGCGAACGCGGACGCGACGGCGGCGGGCGTACTGGGAAGCCTGGGCAAGGGGTTCGTGACGAAGTCCGGGAAGACCGCGGCAGGGGACCCCGTGTGTGCCGACGGTGGCGACAAGTTCACGCCCGAGGACGGTGCGCGGGGCGGCTCCGCGTATCTCGCGAGCGCGGTCGCCAAGGACGGCTGCCTGAAGTCGGCCCTCGCCGGCGCCGAGGACCAGCCCGACCACGGCAACACCGCCGACGCCGTCGTCGCGCTCGCCGCCGCGGGCCGGACCACCGAGGCGGGGAAGTCGCTCGCCTGGCTGGAGAAGAACTCGTCTGACTGGGCGGCACAGAGCGGCCCCGCCGCTTACGCGCAGCTGATCTTCGCGGCGCACGCGACCGGCACGGATCCGCGCGACTTCGGCGGCGTGGACCTGGTGAAGCAGCTCGGCGCGACCGGCCCGAAGGGCTGGAACGCCACCGTTACCGAGACCGCCGTACCCAGCAAGGAGCAGGACGAGGACGGCGGCGTCAGCGTCTGGTGGATCATCGGCGTCGGCCTGGTCGGCGGCATGGGCGTCGGTTTCCTGATCAGCAGCCGCAACAAGAAGCAGCCGAAGCCGTGATCCGCCTCCGCCGCCGTACGGTCCTGCTGATCCTGACCCCACTGTTCGCCGCACTCACCATCCTCGGCTCGACGGGACAGGCCCACGCGGCCGGTTACCGCTACTGGTCCTTCTGGGACCGCGACGGCGACACCTGGGTGTACGCGACCCAGGGCCCGTCGACCGCCCGCCCCTCCGACGGCGACGTCCAGGGCTTCCGCTTCTCGGTGAGCGAGGACTCCCGGGACGCAGCGAAGCCGCGCGGGACCGCGGAGTTCGCGACGATCTGCGCGAAGACGCCCGCGCGGGACGGCTCGAAACGGGTCGCACTGGTCCTCGACTTCGGCACGAACGCGGACGCGCCGTCCGGCGAGACGCCGCCCCGTGCGCGTACGGCATGCGCCCGCGTCCCCGAGGACGCGACGACGGCGGACGCGCTCGCCACGGTCGCGGGGCCCCTGCGCTACGACACGAACGCCCTCCTGTGCGCCATCGCGGGCTACCCGCGCACAGAGTGCGGCGAACAGGTCTCGGCCACAGACCCGACAGCGACGCCTTCGGACACGCCTGGCGATACGAGTGCCTCCGGCGAGAGCGAGTCCGGTAACAAGTCCGGTGGCGGCTCCGCCGATCAGGGCCCGTCGCTGGGCCTGGTCGCGGGCATCGGTGCCGTGGCGGTGCTGGGCGCGGCGGCGGTCTGGCAGACGCGTCGTCGGCGACGCGACTGACGGGCGGAGGTGCGCACGATGAGCGAAGCCAGTAGCGCTGCGGGCAAGACAGCAGCCCAGGGTGCGCCAACCGGCAACCTGCCGTCCGGCAAGCTGCAAACTGGCGAACGGCCATCCGGCAACCTGCCAACGGACAATCAGCCGCCGAGCAACCGACCCGCCGGCAATCCGCCAGCCGGCGAACGGCCCACCGATACCCCGCAGTCCAGCGAACGGCCCTCCAGCAATCCGCCAGCCGGCAATCCGCCAACCGGCAAGCCGACGTCCGGCAATCCGCCAGTCGGCGAACGGCCCACCGGCACCCCGCAGTCCAGCAAACGACCATTCGCCCATCCGCCATCCGGCAACCCCCGCCGCCGCCCACTGCTGAGCCCGCCGCAGGCGACCCGCTCCAACGCCCTCCCCCCAGGCGCCTGGTGGCTCTGGGCCCTCGGTCTCGGCACCGCCGCCTCCCGCACCACGAACCCCCTCCTCCTCGCCCTCCTCATAGCGGTAGCGGGCTACGTAGTAGCCACCCACCGCACCCAATCCCCCTGGTCCCGCTCCTACACCGCCTTCGTCAAGCTCGCCCTGGCCGTACTCGCCATCCGCCTCGCCTTCGCCGTCTTCCTCGGCTCCCCCATCCCCGGTACCCACACCCTCGTCACGCTCCCCGAACTCCCCCTCCCCGACTGGGCGCAGGGCATCCGCATCGGCGGCCGAGTCACCGCGGAGGGCCTGCTCTTCGCGCTGTACGACGGCCTGAAACTGGCCACGCTCCTCATCTGCGTGGGCGCCGCGAACGCCCTCGCCAACCCCGCCCGCCTCCTCAAGTCCCTCCCAGGTGCCCTGTACGAGGCGGGAGTCGCGGTCGTCGTGGCGCTCACCTTCGCCCCGAACCTGATCGCGGACGTCCAGCGTCTGCGCGCCGCACGCCGTCTGCGCGGTCGGCCCGACCACGGGATACGCGGCCTGCTCCAGGTAGGACTCCCGGTCCTGGAGGGCGCCTTGGAGCGTTCGGTCGCGCTCGCGGCGGCGATGGACGCCCGCGGTTACGGCCGTACCGCCGAGGTACCGCCCACCGTCCGCCGCACCACCGCCGTACTCACCCTCGGCGGCCTGGTCGGCGTCTGCGCGGGAACGTACGGTCTGCTCACCGCCGAAGGCGGCACCTACGGCCTGCCCGTGCTGCTCGCCGGACTCGGCGCGGCCCTCGCCGGGCTCTGGCTCGGCGGTCGCCGCTCGCTGCGTACCCGCTACCGGCCGGACGTCTGGGGCGTACGGGCGTGGCTGGTCGCCGCGTCCGGCGCGGGGGTCGCGGCGCTGCTGATCCTGTACGCCGCGTACGACTCCGCCGCCCTGCACCCCGGCGTCGTACCCCTGACGTCCCCCTCCCTCCCGCTCTGGCCGGCCGCCGCGATCCTGCTCGGCCTCGCCCCGTCCTTCATCGCCCCCAAGGAGCCGTCGTGATCCGCTTCGAGGATGTCTCCGTGACGTACGACGGGGCGACCGAGCCGACCGTACGGGACCTTGAACTCACCGTTCCCGAGGGCGAGTTGATGTTGCTGATCGGACCGTCCGGAGTCGGTAAGTCGACGGTCCTCAGCGCGGTGAGCGGTCTGGTCCCGCACTTCACGGGCGGCACCCTGCGCGGACGCGTCACGGTGGCGGGCCGTGACACCCGCACCCACAAGCCGCGCGAACTCGCCGACGTCGTCGGCACGGTGGGCCAGGACCCGCTCGCACACTTCGTGACGGACACGGTCGAGGACGAACTCGCATACGGGATGGAGTCGTTGGGCCTCGCGCCGGACGTGATGCGCCGCCGTGTCGAGGAGACCCTGGACCTGCTGGGCCTCGCGGACCTCCGCGACCGCCCGATCTCCACCCTCTCCGGCGGCCAGCAGCAGCGGGTCGCGATCGGCTCGGTCCTCACCCCGCATCCCCGCGTCCTGGTCCTCGACGAGCCGACGTCGGCGCTCGACCCGGCCGCCGCGGAGGAAGTACTCGCCGTCCTCCAACGCCTCGTGCACGACCTCGGCACCACGGTCCTCATGGCCGAGCACCGCCTGGAACGCGTCATCCAGTACGCCGACCAGGTCGCCCTCCTCCCGGCTCCGGGCGCCCCGCTCGTGCTGGGCCCTCCGTCCGAGGTGATGGCCGTCTCCCCGGTGTACCCGCCGGTCGTCACCCTGGGGCGCCTCGCCGGATGGGCGCCGCTGCCGCTGACGGTGCGCGACGCGCGGCGGAGGGCGGGGGCGCTGCGGGAACGGCTGTCGGAGGTGCCGTACGAGGACGAGGGCGAGGATGAGTCCTCGGGCGCACCTCCGGCCGCCGCGCCCGCACCACGTCCCGCACCAGCCCGTTCCCGCATCTTTCGCCGACGCGACACCCCAACTCCCGTGTCCGGGAACACAGTTGCCGCGGCCGTCGACCACCTCATCGTCCGCCGAGGCGGCATCGAAGTCCTCCATGACGTCACTCTGACCGTCGCCCCCGGCGAGACCATCGCCCTCATGGGCCGCAACGGAGCCGGAAAGTCCACCCTGCTCAGCGCATTGGCCGGGCTGGTCGAACCGGCGTCGGGTTCCGTACGGGTCGGCGGTGCCGTACCGCACCGGACGGCACCACGTGAACTCGTGCGCCGCGTCGGCCTCGTACCGCAGGAGCCTCGCGACCTGCTGTACGCGGACACGGTGGCCGCCGAGTGCACGGCCGCGGACCGCGACGCCGACGCGAAGCCGGGCACCTGCCGCGCCCTGGTCTCCGAACTGCTCCCCGGCATCGCGGACGACACCCACCCCCGCGACCTCTCCGAGGGCGGGCGCCTCACCCTTGCCCTGGCCCTCGTCCTGACGGCCCGCCCTCCACTCCTCCTCCTGGACGAGCCGACCCGCGGCCTCGACTACGCGGCCAAGTCCCGCCTGGTCACAGTCCTACGGGACCTGGCGACGGCGGGCCACGCCATCATCCTGGCCACCCATGACGTGGAACTGGCCGCCGAACTCTCCCGCCGGACAGTGATCCTTGCCGACGGCGAAACGGTGGCCGACGGCCCCACGGCCGAGGTCCTCCTCGCGTCCCCCTCCTTCTCCCCGCAGGTCACGAAGATCTTGGCTCCGCAGAAGTGGCTGACGGTCTCGCAGGTACGCGCTGCTGTGGGCGCATCGGAGCGGGATCCGGAAGTACGAGAGACACCAGACCGGGAGATGACAGACCGGGAGGCAGAGGCGTGACACCCCAGGCGCCCCCTCACGTCCGCCCGATCCCTCAAGCCCGCGCGATCCGTCTCGGCCCCCGCTCCATCACCGCCCTCGCGCTCGTCAGTGCCATCGGCCTGGCGGCCTTCGCCTGGCCCCTGTTCGCCGGGCCTACGTCCCAGGTCAGCGCCCATGCGCAGGACGCACCGTGGCTGTTCGCGGGGCTGCTCGTGCTGCTGGTCGGAGTGGTGGGCGCGGCGGTCTCGGAGTCGGGGATCGGGCCGAAGGCCGTGGCCATGCTCGGGGTGCTGGCGGCGACGGGTGCCGCGTTACGGCCGATCGGGGCCGGGACGGCCGGGATCGAGCCGATGTTCTTCCTGATGGTGCTGAGCGGCAGGGTGCTGGGCCCCGGCTTCGGCTTCGTACTCGGCGCGGTCACGATGTTCGCGTCCGCGCTGCTCACGGGCGGTGTCGGGCCGTGGATGCCGTTCCAGATGCTCAGCATGGGCTGGTTCGCGATGGGCGCGGGCCTGCTACCGGGTCCCGACCGGCTACGCGGCCGGGCGGAGTTGGTGATGCTCGCGGCGTACGGCTTCGTCGCGGCCTTCGCCTACGGCACGCTGATGAACCTGTCCGGCTGGCCCTTCATGAACGCCCTCACATCGAGCGTGGCCTTCGACCCGAACGCGGACGTCACGACCAACCTGACCCGTTTCCTCGCGTACTGCCTGGCCACATCCCTCGGATGGGACCTCGGCCGAGCCGCCGTCACGGTCGCCCTGACCCTCGCCCTGGGCGCAACCATCCTCAGAGCATTGCGCCGGGCCACCCGCCGGGCGGCTTTCGAGACACCGGTGACGTTCGAGCGCCCGCACACCCAGGAGCCCTGAAACTAGGATGAGGGCCATGGCCAACCTCATGTCCGCCGAGGACTTCGCCGCCTGGCAAGAGACGAACTACCTGCTCCGATCCCCGGCCAACGCCCGCCGTCTCATGGAAGCTGCCGCACGCGACCAAGCGGCCATCCAAGGATCACCAAGTCCCTTGAAGAGCTCCAGGAACTGGCCGGTGAGGAGTGAGGGACGCCTACTTCGACCCGTGACGCATTGACGACGAACACCGCCTCTATGGTGGTCCGATGTCATCGATCAAGCAGTTCCAGGTCACCTTCGACTGCGCGGACCCTGAGCGCGTTGCTCGCTTCTGGTGCGAGGTGTTGGGGTACGTCGTACCGCCGCCGCCGGAGGGGTTTGCTACTTGGGACGATTACGATCGCTCGCTGCCGCCTGAGCGTCAGGGTTCAGGGTTTGTCTGCATGGATCCCTCGGGTGTGGGCCCGCGGATGTACTTCCAGCGCGTTCCCGAAGGCAAGGTCGTCAAGAATCGAGTGCATCTTGACGTGCGGGTCGGCACCGGGCTCGTGGGCGAAGAGCGCCTGGCCGCACTCGAGGCCGAGTGCGCACGACTGGTCGCGCTCGGCGCGGTACGCGGGCGACTACTGCTTGCCGATGACTACAACGAGTCGTGCCAACTGATGCAGGACATCGAGGGCAACGAGTTCTGTCTCGACTGAGTGGCCGCTGGCGGCACGGCATCAGCGATGTCGTCAGCGCTCTGACCGCCGCCGACCTCCGCCTGAACTTCCTGCACGAGCACAACCGCGGCCACTTCCGCCTTCCCGCAGGGCTACGCGGCACGCAGGCTTTCTGCTCAGCGCGGCATGCGTCGGCCCAGCTGCCGCGCTTTCTCGCGCAGTCCCGATCCCCAGGCTCCGGCTTCCGCCGGGGCGGACATCCCTGTGAGGACCGAGACCTGCACGTCTTCAAGCGGGCCGTCCGGCGTGGTGCCGAGCCGGGCCCAGTCCACCTTGATTCCGGCGCGCTCTGCGAGAACCAGCACTGTGGCGATGAAGCCTTCAGAGAGGGCCAGCACAATGGCGTGGGTCGTTCTTCGGTGCTGCGCCAGCAGGGTGTTGACGAAGGTCTCGAAGGTGATCGGGTCGATCTGACACTCGTCGTTCTCCATCGGCCCGATGCCCGATGAGACTCCCAACTCCGCCTCGAAGACCGCCACTTGGCGCTGGAACAGGCGGGAGGCCCCGTTGGACGGATTCCACAGGGTCTCGTTGCCCAGGTCGAAGTACTGGCTCATCTCGGGGGCCTTACCCAGGTGGTGTACGGCGGCTGCCCACAGGCGGGTAGATCTATGAATGTTACAGATCTCCCGCCAATGTCACATTCGCAGCCGATACACCATGCCTGCCGACGTGGTCTGCCCCCATGGGCGCCCGGCTGGCTGGTGAGACGGTACGGGACAAGTCAAGCGAGGTCGACCGGGATTCGATGGTCCGGTTGACCGTCCTTGGCCAGGATCGAATGCTCGTTGGCCACCGCGCGGTACAGCCTCAGGCCGGAGGCCTCGTCCACGTCAGCCGCTGTCCAGGCGCGGCCTCCGTGCGAGAGGGAGCGGCGGGAGAACACCTCCATCGCACGCTCGATCCCAGGGTCGGCCACCGATTCCGCGATGGCGGGCATGTAGACGCCTTGGCCGGTGCCGATCGGGGCCGACGAGTCGAAAATCGCGATGCCCACCTGGGGGCGTACCGCAATGTTGCGCGAATGGACGGCCTCGGGCGAGGAGAGCCAGAAGAACTCGCGGCACTCCACGTGAGCGAAGTACACCGGCGAACTCCACGGCCGCCCGGCCGCGTCGGCGGTGGCGAGCACCATGTACAGGCTCGCGTCGACGATGCCGCGCGCTATCGCGGCAGGTGATTCATCGGCAGGCGGTCCATCTGCAGGTGATCCAGACGATGTACCGGGATTCATCTCAGCGGCCCCTTCGGTACGTCAGCTCGAAGTCCTTCTCCCATGAGGCCGAGCCGTCCGACGACATCTCCCAGGTGCCGCGGATCGTGTCTCCGTCCTCGCTAACCCGCCCAGTGAACCGCTGCCGGAACGCCAGTGGCGAAAAGTCCGGCGCCTCCCGCAGCAGCCGCCAGACACCGTCGGCGAAGGTCATCGCATACACCCGTACGACGCCCCGCGAGTCGAAGTAGTGCTGCGTGTACGCGCCCGTCTCCGGGTCGACCGCGACGATCGCCATACTGTCCGGGGCCTCCGCCAGCGCGATCTCCGTGCGCTGGACCAGGAAACGTCCGTCCAGCGTCCACTCGAACGCGCTGCGTGCGGCAGGCGCGGCCAGACCGGGGAAGTCGGCCTCCACCATCCATTCGCCGACCAGAACGTCCAGCCTCTCCAAGACTTCCTGCCGTGCCGATTCGTCCATCGCCAACACCTCCTCGTCGTAAGTGTGGCTTCGGCCGAGTCTGTTGGCCTGCGGGAACGAGTCGATTGGCCCCACTCCAAGGTTGCTGGGTGCCTGTTTGCTATCCCCCGGCGTAGGGGGAGCGATCAGTCCGCGAAAGTAGTCCACTGCCCTCTCACCGGGTCCGGACCTGCCGAAACGATGAACGAACCGGGCATGGAGCCCGGCCATCCCCTCCGACCACGACTCGAAGTGGTCAACCGTTACCGCATCCGCACCAGCGCGCGTTGGCTCTCTCCCGCGTTGTGCGGTCGCTCCCCGGTACGTCAGCTGCCCGTGGTGGCGAGCTTTGCCGCGAACCCGAGGAAGAGGGCGCCGGCTCCACTGGTCAGACCCGCCGACAGGCGCCGCCGACGGCGGAACTGGGCCGAGAGATACGTGCCGCCGAGGATCAGCAGAGTCACGTAACTGATGCTGATCACCTGGTAGATCAGCGCGAGCAGCCCGAAGGACAGCACCGGGTGCGGATAGGACGGGTCGACGAACTGCACGAAGAAGGAGATGAAGAACAGGATCGCCTTCGGGTTGAGCAGAGTGATCAGCAGCGACCGACGAAACGGCCGCTCGCCGTCCTGGGCGCCCTCCGGACCCTCGGCCGGTGCTCCCACCTTGCGGGTGCGCCACATCTCCCACGCCCCGCGGATCATCCCGAACGCGATCCAGGCCAGATAACCGGCCCCCGCGTACTTGATGACGGAGAAGACGAGTTCGTTGGCGCGCAGCAGCGAAGAGAGCCCCGCGGCGGTGAGCAGCATCAGCAGGGCCTCGCCGATGAACACACCCGCCGCGGCCCGGTATCCGGTCCGCACACCGCGCCGTGCCGCCACCGACAGCGTGTAGAGAGAACTGGGCCCCGGCAGCAGAATGATGAGGAGCGTCCCCAGGGCGTAGGTACTCGGCCGGAGCGCACGCGGGGCTCCAAGGCTCGTTCAACCTCTACCGCTTCGCGAGCGATCCAGACATCGTCTACACGGAGGGCTACGGAAGCGGGCATCCGACCGCCAACCCGGACACCGTCAAGGACTGCTCACTCCGTTACGATCATCTTCAGGCCGCCGCCCTCTCCCTCAGGGACTCGGCGGAGCTGATCCGGCGGGTGATGGAGGAACGCTATGGACAACAACGCGATGCCGATGGGGATCCAGTGGCGTAAGTCCAGCTACAGCGGCGACCAGGGCGGCGAGTGCGTCGAGTGCGCGCCGCTCGGCCCCCTGGCCTGGCGCAAGTCGACGTACAGCGGCGACCAGGGCGGCGACTGCATCGAGATCGCCGAAACCCCCACCACCCTCGCCGTACGCGACTCAAAGAACCCCGCGGGCCCCCATCTCACCTTCGCCCCCGCCGCGTTCACCACCTTCGTCGACTGGACGAGGGACACGACTACAGCCGCTGAATGATCGCCGCAGTAGCCGGCGCCCACCCGCGCACGCGATGACGAGCGCGAACTCCTTCTCCCTGCACTCCAGTACATGCGACGCGGTTGTAATGAGCCGCGCTCCCGTAGCGCCCACGGGGTGACCCGGCACCCCCACCCCATGGCGTGATCCCTTCGCTTCTTGTGGAGAGTTCGGCCCTCTTCAGTTCACTTCATTGACACGAGTCATCAGCGGACATAGTTTCCGCCGCGTACTCGTGGCACCTGATGGCACGTCAATAGCTCTGGCCCCACAGTGGGTTCAAGGGTCGAACGCCGACTGCCGCCGGTGGCACGTGTACACGCGGTCCCCACAACGACGTGCCCGCACACGAAGGAGTGACGGCTCTTGTCCGACACCGTGTCCCGGCGATCGGCCCTGCGTCTGCTGGGCGGTTCGATCGCGGTCGCAGCCGCGGCCACCTCCACCGGATTCACCACCACCTCGCACACCTCCTCGCACACCACCGCGCTCAAGAGAGCCGAACCGAGCGCGGGTCCGCGCGTGGAAGGCCTGATCGCGAAACTCACCCTCGACGAGAAGATCTCCCTGCTGCACGGCGCCACCGACCCGAACTCGCTCGGCCAAGCCGGCTACATCCCCGGCGTCGAGCGCCTCGACATCCCCCCACTCCGTCTCGCCGACGGCCCCGCCGGAGTCCGTATCACCCGGCATGCCACAGCCCTACCCGCCCCCGTTCTCCTCGCCTCCGCCTTCGATCCCGAACTGGCCCGCCGCTACGGCCAGGTCATCGGCCGCGAGGGCCGCGCCCTCGGCCAGGACGTACTGCTCTCGCCGATGGTCAACGTCATCCGCACCCCGTACGCGGGCCGCAACTTCGAGACCTTCAGCGAGGACCCTCTGCTCTCCGCCGACCTCGTGGCCGAGGAGATCAAGGGCATCCAGGGCGAAGGTCTCATCGCGACCGTCAAGCACTACGCGATGAACAACCAGGAGAAGGACCGCATGACCATCGACGTGCGGGTCGACGAGCAGACGATGAACGAGGTCGAACTGCGCGGCTTCGAGTCCGCCGTCCAGGCCGGCACGGGCGCGTTCATGGGCGCCTACAACAAGGTCAAGGGCACCTACGCCTGCGAGAACCAGGAGCTTCTCACCGACATCCTCCGCGACCGCTGGGGCTTCGAGGGCTGGGTGATGTCCGACTGGTACGCCACCCACAGCACCGTCGACGCGATCACCGCCGGTCTCGACATGGAGATGCCGGACGGCAAGTACCTGGGCAAGGCCCTGAAGAGGGCGGTCGAGAACGGCAGCGTCTCCGAGGAGTCCCTCGACCGCGCCGTACGCCGCATCCTTGCGACGATGGACGGCTTCGGGCTGCTCGACGGCAGCGCCCCGCCCCGTCCGGACCGCGACCCGGCGGCGGGCGCGGCGGTCGCCCTGGACGTGGCGAAGGCCGGAGCCACGCTGCTGCGCAACGAGAACCGCGCCCTTCCCCTGACCGGCGCCGCCGCCCGGAGCATCGCCGTCATCGGACCCACCGGCTCAATCCCGTTCGTCAGTGGCGGCGGCAGCGCCCATGTCATTCCGGACCGGGCCGACAGTCCACTCGACGCCATCAAGTCCCGTGCGGGGCGCGGCGCCCGGGTGTCCTACGCACTGGGCGAGGACATCTTCGGCAAGGCCATCCCCAAGGGCGCCTTCTCGCCGGGTTTCGAGAGCGAAGGGCAGCGGGTCGCCGCCGGGGAGACCTGGACGTACGAGGGAACGCTCACCGCACAGGACGCCGACGAGTGGACCTTCGTCATCCACTACTCGGGGAGTACGCGCCCCAAGGTGCTCCTCGACGGCGAGGAACTCTTCCCCGTGCTGCCCGACTTCGGCGAGTTCTTCACCGGCGGCCTCGTGTCGGCGGCGCCCGACGGGCTCGCCGTGCGCCGCAAGACGCTCAACCTCGCCAAGGGCACGCACAAGGTGGAGATCACCGCGAAGGGGGGCGACAAGGGGCAGCTGTTCCGGCTGCGGCGCATCACCGGCGCGACCCGCGCCCAGGACGTCGCCCAGGCTGTGCGGGCCGCGCGCACCGCTCACAGTGTCGTGCTCTTCGCGTACGAGGACGCCACCGAGGGCCAGGACCGCACGACCGTCGCGCTGCCCGGTCACCAGGTGCGCCTCATCGAGGCGGTGACGGCGGTGAATCCCCGTACCACCGTCGTCCTCAACACCTCGTCCTCGACGTCGATGCCCTGGCTGCGGCGCGCCGCCGCCGTGCTGCAGATGTACTACCCGGGCCAGGAGGGCGCGGCCGCCACCACGGCCGTCCTGTTCGGCGACTGCGACCCCGGCGGCCGTCTCACCCAGTCCTTCCCGGTGGACGACGACCACCACCCGGTGGCCGGCGACCCGCGCCGCTACCCGGGCGTGGACGGCACCGAGGAGTACTCGGAGGGCATCCACGTCGGCTACCGCTGGTACGACGCCGAGGGCGTGCGCCCGCTGTTCCCGTTCGGGCACGGCCTCTCGTACACCACGTTCTCCTACAGCGACCCGCACGTACGCGGGTCACGACATGGTCTGGAGGTGACCTTCACCGTGCGCAACACCGGGCGCCGTGACGGCGTCGACATCCCACAGGTGTATGTCGGCCCCTCGCCGGAACTCCAACTCGACCAGGCGGTAAAGGTGTTGGGCGGATACCGGCGGCTCGCACTGCGGGCGGGAGAGGAGCGCCGGGTCACCGTACGCGTCGACGAACGCACCCTCTCCTCATGGGACCCCGAACGCCACGACTGGGTGCTCGGAACCGGCCGCCGCACCGTATGGGTCGGAGCCTCGGAGGGCGACCTGCGCCTGCGTACGGTCGCGGAGGTGCACGCGTGATGCGCCACCTCACCATGCGTCGTCGTCTCGCTGTCGTGCTGACCGCCCTGGCGACCACCGTCCTCACGGCCGCCGGTTCCACCGTCGCGGCGCCCGCCCCGACCGCGAAGAACCCCCCACTCGTCCGGACCGAGTCCGGCTGGATCCGCGGCGAGACCACCGCCGAGGGGCGGCAGTTCCTCGGCATCCCCTACGCGCAGCCGCCCGTCGGCGACCTCCGCTGGCGAGCCCCGCGGCCCGTAAAGCCGTGGTCCGGCGTGCGCACCGCCGACGACTTCGGCAACCGCTGTGTGCAGACGGCGAGTTGGGACCCCGGTTACGAGAAGCCCAGCCACACCGAGGACTGCCTCGACCTGAATGTGTACGTCCCCGAAGGCGGCGCCGTCCGCTCCGGTCAGCGGCCGGTCATGGTCTGGCTGCACGGCGGCGGGCTCACCGCCGGCGCGGGCGAGGACATCGTGCCGGACACCTTCGCGCGGCAGACCGGCACGGTCGTGGTGACCGTCAACTACCGTCTGGGCGCGATGGGTTTCCTCGCCACCTCGGGCCTCGACCGCGAGGCGCGCGACCGCGTCTCGGGCAATTTCGGGATGCTCGACCAGCAAGCGGGCCTGCGCTGGATACGGTCCAACATCGGCCGCTTCGGCGGTGATCCGGGCCGCGTCACCATCGCGGGCGAGTCCGCGGGCGGCCGCTCGGTCTGCACGCAGATGGCGTCCCCGACCTCAAAGGGCCTGTTCCACAGGGGGATCGTCCAGAGTGGTGCGTACGCGGACTGCGCGGCCCGTACGCACAAGGAGGCGGTGGCGCAGGGCGCCGACTTCATGGAGAAGCTGGGGTGCGCGAACGTCGCGTGTGTGCGCGGCAAGCCCGCCAAGGAAGTCCTCGCCGCCCAGGCCGGCTTCAACTGGGGGCCTGTGGCCGGCGGCGACTTCCTGCCGGTGCAGCCCTTCGAGGCGTACGCGACCGGGGCGGCTGCCCGTGTCCCGGTACTCAACGGAGCCAACCAGGACGAGGGGCGGATGTTCGCCTTCGCCCAATTCGACAACAACGGCTCCCCGCTCACGGCCGAGCAGTATCCCGAGGTGGTGCGAGGCGTGTTCGGCGCCGATCAGGGCGAGCGGGTGCTCCAGCGCTACCCGCTGTCGGAGTACCCGTCGCCGAGCATCGCGTACGGCACCGCCTACGGAGACTTCCTGATGGCCTGCCCGGCACTCCGGCTCAACGACGTGCTCGCGGCCCGCGGACCGGTCTACGCGTACGAGTTCGCCGACCGCACCTCGCCACCCTTCGCCTCGCTGCGAAACCTCAACAAGGACTTCGACTTCGGCGCGACCCACGTGAACGAGGTCCAGTACCTCTTCAAGCACTTCGGCCTGAAGTCTCCCCTGAACGCCGAACAGCGCGCGCTCTCACGCCAGATGATTCAGTACTGGGGCTCCTTCATCCGAAACGGGGTGCCACACGCCGCCGGCCAGCCACCGATGCCAGACGGCCAGGAGAAGCTCCTCTCCCTGCGCACCGCCTCCCACGGCGGCAACAGCCCAAGCATGACGGTCCACCGTGAGCACCAGTGCGACGTCTGGGACCGAGACCGTTCTTAGAGTCCTAGAACCTTAGAGACTGTGGCGGCGGCCTTCGATCCCTGGGCCGCCGCCTTTCCTCTACAGCCGCCGGATGTTCGTCCTACAGCCGCTGGATGATCGTCCCCGTAGCCAGCGCCCCACCCGCACACATAGTGACGAGCGCGAACTCCTTGTCCCTGCGCTCCAGTTCATGCAGGGAGGTGGTCAGCAGCCGCGCCCCCGTCGCACCCACCGGATGCCCGAGCGCGATGGCCCCGCCATTCACGTTCACCTTCTCCAGGTCCTGTTCGAAGACCTGCGCCCAGCTCAACACCACTGAGGCGAAGGCTTCGTTGATCTCGACGAGGTCGATGTCCTTCAAGGTCATGCCCGCCTTGCCGAGCACGGCGCGGGTCGCGTCGATGGGCCCGTCCAGGTGGAAGTGCGGGTCCGAGCCCACCAGGGCCTGGGCGACGATCCGCGCCCTCGGCCGGAGCTTCAGTGCCCGCGCCATCCGCTTCGACGCCCACATCAGAGCCGAGGCACCGTCGGAGATCTGGGACGAGTTCCCGGCCGTATGCACGGCCGTCGGCATGATCGGCTTCAGGCCGGCCAGCGCCTCCATGGACGTGTCGCGCAGCCCCTCGTCCCGGTCGACGAGGCGCCACATGCCCTGACCGGCGCGCTGCTCGTCCTCCGTGGTGGGCACCTGTACGGCGAACGTCTCGCGCTTGAAGCGCTCCTCCGACCAGGCGATCGCGGCCCGCTCCTGGGAGACCAGCCCCAACGAGTCGACGTTCTCGCGCGTCAGCCCACGGTGACGAGCGATCCGCTCCGCCGCCTCGAACTGGTTCGGGAGGTCTACGTTCCACTCGTCGGGCGTCGGCTTTCCCGGCCCGTGCTTGGAGGCCGACCCGAGCGGCACCCGGGACATGGCCTCGACGCCACAGCTGATGCCGACGTCCACGACCCCGGCAGCGATCATGTTGGCGACCATGTGCGAGGCCTGCTGCGAGGACCCGCACTGGGCGTTCACGGTCGTCGCGGCAGTCTCGTACGGCAGCCCCATGGCGAGCCACGCGGTGCGCGCGGGATTGCCCGACTGTTCGCCGGCGTGGGTGACGGCTCCGCCGACGACCTGCTCGACGCAGTCGGCGGGGATGGCCGTACGGCCCAGGAGTTCACGGTAGGTCTCGCCCAGGAGATAGGCGGGATGCAGATTGGCGAGCGCGCCACCGCGCTTGCCGATCGGAGTGCGTACGGCTTCGACGATGACGGGTTCCGCGACCATGCTCTCGCCCCTTCCTCGCGCCGAACTAGAACGCGTACTAGTTCTCAGTGCAGTCTGCTGAGCGGAGGCCCGCCGCCGCAAGGGTCTTGCATGCCCCGAAGTCGCGATCTGCACGAACTCCGCACGCAATTGGCCTTGTCGTGCCTCTTGCTACTTCTAGAACCCGTTACTACCTTCACGGCAATTCGCAGTTCCTGATGGATCGTCAGAACCTCGATCGCCCCCGAGCGCTTCCGACCTCCACAACCCGACCGTCGCACGACCCGGAGTTGCCGATGCCCTGTCCAGCGCTGCCCGACGGGTTCGATTTCACCGACCCCGATCTGCTGCACCACCGCGTGCCTCTCCCGGAGTTCGCCGAGCTGCGTCAGGCCGAACCGGTCCACTGGATCCCCCAGCAGCCCGGTATCGCGGGCTTCGAGGACGAGGGTTACTGGGCCGTCACGCGGCACGCTGACGTCAAGTACGTCTCCACGCACCCCGAGCTGTTCTCCTCCTGGCTCAACACCGCGATCATCCGCTTCAACGAGCACATCCCGCGTGACGCCATCGAGGTCCAGCGGCTGATCCTGCTCAACATGGACCCGCCCGAACACACCCGCGTCCGCGGCATCGTGCAGCGCGGCTTCACCCCGCGCGCGATCCGCGCCCTGGAGGACACGCTGCGCCGGCGCGCCCACTCGATCGTCCAGGAGGCCGTCGCTCAGACCGGCCCCTTCGACTTCGTCACCCAGGTCGCCTGCGAACTGCCCCTCCAGGCGATAGCCGAGCTCATCGGCATCCCGCAGGAGGACCGTCTCAAGATCTTCGACTGGTCCAACAAGATGATCTCGTACGACGATCCGGAGTATGCGATCACCGAGGAGGTCGGCCAGGAGTCGGCCACCGAACTCATCTCGTACGCCATGAACATGGCCGCCGACCGCAAACAGTGCCCGGCCAAGGACATCGTCACGCAGTTGGTGGCGGCGGAGGACCAGGGCAACCTCACCTCGGACGAGTTCGGCTTCTTCGTCCTCATGCTGGCCGTCGCGGGCAACGAGACGACCCGTAACGCGATCACGCACGGCATGCACGCCTTGCTCACCCACCCCGACCAGTGGGACCTCTACAAGAGGGAACGCCCCTCGACCACGGCCGAGGAACTGGTCCGCTGGGCGACCCCCGTCGTGTCCTTCCAGCGCACCGCGACCCAGGACACCGAACTCGGCGGCCAACGGATCAAGAAGGGCGACCGCATAGGCATCTTCTACTCGTCCGCGAACAACGACCCCGCCGTCTTCGACTCCCCGGAGGTCCTCGACATCACCCGCGACCCGAACCCCCACCTCGGGTTCGGTGGCGGCGGCCCGCACTACTGCCTCGGCAAGTCCCTGGCGACCCTCGAGATGGACCTCATCTTCAACGCCATCGCCGACGCCATGCCCGGCCTCCGCCTGGTCGGCGACCCACGCCGGCTGCGCTCGGCCTGGCTGAACGGCGTCAAGGAGCTCCAGGTCAGCGCGAGTTGACCCCAGGGGTCCCGCAGACGCCACCCCCTGCGCCCCGCCCCGCCTCCTGTCTCACCGCGCCGACGAAGGCGGTGAAGGCGGCGGGGTGAAGGTGGGGCCGTCGGGTTTTCGGAGTCGTCGCCGGACAGCACGGGGGCCACCCTCTGTTACCACCGGACGTCGCATGGTCCGGTTACCCGGACGTCATCGCCTCCGTCGACTGTGCCGCCGTACCGGTCGACGAACTGGACATCCCGCTGCCGAGGGACGGGCACCTGCTGTTCTTCGCCGACAAGCGCGACCCGATCCAGCCCGCACCAGGCCTACATGTGAGAGGAAGAAACACGCCAATTGACCGGTAACCGTCCAGCCTTTGTCTGGACAAGTACCTGTTGCCGCGATCCGGCTCGCTCTGTGATCGGAGTCACGGGCTCACTTTGAGTGGTGGAGATCGCGGGGAGAAGACGTGACAGAAGTTCACATCTTCTCCCGTTGAGAGATACGCATCGCTACGGCTCGCGCCGCGAGATGTACGGCTCGCTGCCGGTTGACTGGTGTAAACCTTTCCCTTCGGGGCCGACCTGTGCGTAAGTTGTGGCGGCCTCGCCCGCGGGACCTCACGCTCTCTGCGTGCAGCGGGCGGGTGAGTCCGGTTCGCCGGGCTCTTCAGTCATTGATGTGCAGACAACAGGCAGACAACAGGGGGATACCTATGTCCATCTTCAGGAGATCGACCATGTGCGCGACCGTCGCGGCGGTCGCGATGGCGGCCTTGGGGCTGGCCGCCCCGCAGGCGTCGGCCGCCTCGCAGGCATCCGACGCCAATGTGTGCGGCTCCGGGTACACGCTGAGGAAGGCTGTTCCTCTGCCGGTCGGGACTGCTCCCTCAGAACGCCTGGCGACCCTCTTCGCCTATGAGAACGGCGGAAAGGGCTGCGCCATCCTCGACAACAACGCGGGGAACACGGAGTACATGTACCTCAAGGTCTGCAAGGTGAACGGCACCGGCTGCGACACCGACTCGGGCAACTTCAGCCAGTACGCGGGCCCTGTGTACGTCTCCAGCTTCGCCTGCGCACCGGTGACCGCCAAGATGGGGCAGACGTCCAGCAGCCTCTACATCGACTACAAGTCCGACCGTGTGTTCCCCTGTGGCTGACGGTACGTCGGCCAGGGCCCGGAACTGGAACTCCGTACGCTCTCTGCTCCTCGCCGTGGTGGCGGCACCGCTCGTCCTGACGGCCTGCGGAACCCAGGACCCACGGGTGCGGAAAGCAAGTTCACGGCGGACGCGGCGACTCCCGCCGACGGCGAACCCGCCGGGCCCAGGAACACCGACGTTCCCGTGGCCGACGACTACGACTTCGGCCCTCCGGCGGCCACGGCGCACAACGGAGAGGTCGTCGCCTATGTGCCGCGCCTGGACCGCCGCCGCGTGGTCGTGCCCCTCACGATGCACAACACAGGCGAGAAGCGCGCCTCTTACACGGTCACGGTCACGGCCGACAGAGGCGAGAGGGGTGCTCCGGTGACGGTGACGAAGAAGGCCCTCAACGTGTCCTCCGGCACGACATGGCCGACACAGGCGGACATCAGCGCTCCCGGGTTCTGGAACCCCAAGGACACGAAGATCACCCTGAAGGTGACCAAGGACAACTACCCCTTGGGCCATTCCCGCTGACCGGCCGGCGGCCTTCCGCCGGCCCTCGGGCCTGATCCCTTGAACCTCACCGGTGATTTGGGGTATCGGCTGGTGACCACGGTTGGGGTGAGTCGTTGCACGGCTCGTGAGTCCCCGGCGCCGGTATCGCAGTGACCCAGTGAACGTTTCCGTGCCGCTCGACGTCTTCGCACGTGACACAGCAAAGACACAGCCTCGACGACTTCGAACGGAAACGCTGACCGTGGTCTCTGCCGCCGAGCTGTCCCCCGCCCGTCCGCCTTCCGGTCCGGTCGACCCGGCCGGTTCGCGGAAGGGATCGTTCCGGGAGCGCAAGGGGTTCTTGCGGCGGCATCGGGTGCCGTTGCTGGCCACGCTTCCGACGGTTCCGCTGTACGGGGTGTGGTTCGTGTTTCTCGCCACCGGTGGCGGGGATCTCGCGGCGCAGCAGGCGTGGGCGGAGTTCGCGTCGCGGCACGGGGGCTCGGCGTACAGCCTCTTCTGGTACGGCGGGATGCACACCGCCAACTACAGCCTGATCTCGCCGTACTTGATGGCCACCTTCGGCGTGCGCACGGTGACGGTCGTCGCCGGGCTGCTCGCCGCCTGGCTGGCCGCGGTGCTGCTCGTGCGTACGGGGATCCGCCGCCCCCTCGGCCCCGCGCTACTCGCGTCGCTCGCCCTGTGGTGCAACGTCGCGTCCGGCCGTACGACCTTCGCGCTCGGCGTCGCCTTCGGGCTCGCGGCCTGTGTGCTGCTCACCCGTGAGCGGCGGCTGTTGCTGGCCGTTGCGTACACGGCGCTTGCGACCATGGCGAGCCCGGTGGCCGGGCTGTTCCTGGTGGTGGCGGGGGCCGGCTACGCCCTCGTACGGGACTGGGGGCGGGCCTTGGCACTCATCGCGCCGCCGTTCGTGGTGGTCGCGGTGACCACGCTGCTGTTCCCGTTCAGGGGCGAGCAGTTGATGCCCGCCGACCGCATCTGGCCGCCCGTCCTGTTCGGTGCCGTACTGTTCGCCCTCGCTCCGAGCCGCTGGCGGGTGCTGCGGTGGAGCGGTCTGGTGTACGCGGCCGGGACGGTACTGACGTATCTCGTCCCTTCGCCCATCGGCACGAACGTGGAGCGGCTCGCCGAGCTGTTCGCACCCACCGCCCTGCTCGCCGCGCTGCTCACGCAAAGGGAGAAGAAGGGGCCGAGACGCAGGCTCGTCGCCCTCGCCGTGACCCTGGTCGTCTCCGTGGCCTGGGTCGGCACGAAGACCGTCGACGATCTGCGGATCTCCACCAAGGTGCCCCCCTGGGCCGCCGACACGCGCGGTGTCGTCCGGGCCCTGGACCGGCTCGGCGCCGAGCGCACCCGGGTCGAGGTGGTCCCGGCCCGCAACCACCGCGAGGCCACCGCGCTCGCCCCGCATGTGAACCTCGCCCGCGGCTGGAACCGGCAGCTGGACATCGAACGCGGGCAGCTCTTCTACGACGGAACGTTCTCGGAGTCGACGTACCGGGCCTGGCTGGACCGCTGGGCCGTCGGCTTCGTCGTCCTGCCCGCCGGGAAGCCGGACGGCTTCGCCGAGGACGAGGCGCGCCTGGTCAGGAGCAGGCCCGCCTGGCTGGAGCCGGTCTGGCAGGACGCGCACTGGCAGGTGTACCGGGTGCGCGAAGCGGTGCCCCTGGTGTCGTCGCCCGGCTCCGTCGTACGGGCCTCCAGCGCCGAGGTCGTCGTGCGGATGCCGGAGCCCGGCTCGGTCACCGTGCGCGTCGCCTACTCGCCGTGGCTGTACGCCGAGGGCGGCTGCCTTGAGAAGCGGGGCGAGTTCACGCGGCTGACGGTGACCGAACCGGGCGTGTTCCGGATCAGCTCGGGGTACGGTCCTTCGCCGGGTCCGGCTCCGCGATGCTGACCTCCGCCGGTTCGGCGCGCGAGCTGACCCGGGGTCCCTGGAGCAGGTAGGTCAGCGCGAAGCCGGCGCCGACGACGGCCGCACCGCCCGCCGCGTCCAGCACCCAGTGGTTGGCGGTCGCCACGATCGCCGAGACCGTGAACAGCGGATGCAGAAGCCCCAGCCCCTTCATCCACCACTTCGGCGCGAGGACCGCGATCACCAGACCGCACCACAGCGACCAGCCGAAATGCAGCGAGGGCATCGCCGCGTACTGGTTCGTCAGCGCGGTCAGCGTCCCGTAGTCCGGCTGGGAGAAGTCCTGCACGCCGTGCACGGTGTCGATATAGCCGAGGCCCGGCATCAGGCGCGGCGGGGCCAGCGGATAGAGCCAGAAGCCGAGCAGCGCGAGGATCGTGGCGAAACCGAGCGCCGAGCGGGCCCAGCGGTACTCGGCGGGGCGGCGCACATAGAGGACGCCGAGGACGCTCAGCGGCACCACGAAGTGGAACGACGTGTAGTAGAAGTCGAAGAAGACCCGCAGCCAGTCGACGTCCACCACCGTGTGGTTGACCCAGTGCTCGATGTCCATGAACAGGAACTTCTCGATCGCCAGGACCTGCTCGCCGTGCTGCTCGGCGGTGGCCCGGGCCGCCTCGTTCGAGCCGCCGTGCGCCTCCAGCCTGACCTGCTGGTAGGCGGAGTAGCCGACGCGGATCAGCAGCAGTTCGAGGAGGAGGTTCGGGCGGGACAGGACCCGGCGCAGGAACGGGAGCAGGGGTACGTGTTTCCAGCGGGCCTCGACCGGTGGCGCGTACTGCGTGGGGATCGGGACCTGGTAGTGCGCAGAGGTGCGGGACAGGAACGGAACGGCGCAGGCGGCGGTGAGCGCGGCGAGCAGGACGACGTTGTCACGCAGCGGGTGGAGCACCGGCATGTTCGGCAGCATCATCTTCGCCGGGAGCGTCATCACCAGGACGACGGCGACCGGCCATACGTACCGGTCCGAGGCCTTCTTGCCGACCCGGCCGACCAGCGCGAGCAGCACCCACAGCAGCTGGTGCTGCCAGGTCGTGGGCGACACCGCGATCGCCACGCAGCCGGTCACCGCGACGGCGAGCAGCAGCTGCCCGTCGCGCGCGTAGCGCACGGCACGGCGCAGGCCCAGGACCGCGACGGCCGCGCCCAGCAGCAGGAACAGAGCGATCTCCAGCGGACCGGTCAGGCCGAACCGCAGCAGCGCGCCGTGCAGCGACTGGTTGGCGAGGTCGTCGGCGGGCCGGCCGAGGCCGACTCCGGCCAGGTGGTGCACCCAGTACGTGTACGAGTCGTGCGGCATCGCCGCCCAGGCAAGGGCCGTGCAGGCGGCGAAGGTGACGCCGGTGGAGATCGCGGCCCGGCGGCGGCCGGTGAGCCACAGCAGCGGAGCGAAGAGCAGCACGGTCGGCTGGAGGGCTGCGGCGACGCCTATCAGCAGCCCGCTGGTCCGCTCCCCCCGGACCGCGAAGCAGCCGAGCAGCACCAGCAGCACCGGGATGATGCTGGTCTGGCCGAGATACAGCGTGTTGCGCACCGGCAGGGACAGCATCAGCAGGCTGATCGCCACGGGTGCGGAGAGCAGGGCCGTGCGTCTGCTCACGGGCTGCGGCAGGGCACGGGCCGCGACCAGGCCGAGCGCGACGACCAGCAGCAGGGTGCCGAAGGTCCAGCCCCAGCCGAGGGCCTGCTCGGCCGCGCGCGTAAGCGGTTTGAGGACGAGTCCGCCGAATGGCGTGCCCGTGAAGCGCGTCGAGTCGTACAAGGATCCGTTCACATGCAGCACGCCGCCCGGCCCGACCCAGGTCTCCAGATCCGTCAGGCGTTCCCCCTTCGGCGTGCTCAGGACGACGGTGACCTGTCGGACCGCCAGTACGGCGGCGATCAGCCAGAGGGCCGCGCGCACCATGCCCAGCCGTGCCTTCGCCGTGCCCGCGGCTCCCGCCGCGAAGGCATCGCCTGGTCGTCCGCTGTGCTCCACATTCGCCACGCCCCGTCGGCCCTCCCGCCCCGTTGTTCACCCGTGTCCCATGGGTGTCATCTGTTCGTTTTCACCGTGCGAACCCTATGAGGCTCGCACTACCCCCGCGGAGAGACGCAGGCAACCCCCGCTTTACCTGACGTCCTTCCATCTTTTGTCCGGAAGAGGGTGTGGCGCGACCGGAGGTTGCGGTGGCGTGCCTCCGGGTTGCGCGACCCCGCGTTATCGCCGGGCGGATACGGCGGTGGCGGGCTATATTCGACGTAGAACTAGTTAGCTCCTCTAACTAGGCAGACGAAAGGCATGGTGCATGACCGAGCCACGGCTCTGGAACGACGTGGACGACTACCTCACCGCGCTCCTCGCCCCGCCCGACGACGCCCTGTCCGCCGCACTGCGCGACAGCGACGCCGCCGGCCTGCCGCACATCAATGTCGCCCCGACCCACGGCAAGCTGCTCCACCTCCTCGCCGCGATCCAGGGGGCCCGCCGCATCCTGGAGATCGGCACCCTCGGCGGCTACAGCACCATCTGGCTGGGCCGCGCCCTTCCGGCGGACGGGCGCCTGATCAGCCTCGAGTACGCCGAGAAGCACGCGGAGGTGGCCCGCCGCAACCTCGCCCGGGCCGGCCTCGACAAGATCACCGAGGTGCGGGTGGGCCCCGCCCTGGACTCGCTGCCGAAACTGGCCGACGAGGACCCCGCTCCGTTCGACCTGGTCTTCATCGACGCGGACAAGGTGAACAACCCGCACTACGTCGAGTGGGCCGTCAGACTCACCCGCCCCGGCAGCCTGATCGTCCTCGACAACGTCGTACGCGGCGGCGCCGTCACCGACGCCACCACCGACGACCCGACGATTCGAGGCACCCGCGCGGCCCTCGAACTCTTCGCCTCCCACCCGAAGCTGGACGCCACGGCGATCCAGACGGTGGGTGTGAAGGGGTACGACGGGTTTGCGCTGGCGCGCGTACTGCCGTAGGCCTGCTGCCCTCGTCGGCGCCTGGCCACAGGCTTCTTGGCCTCAGCCTCGTGGCCTCACGCCTCGTGGTAGAAGCCCACGTTCACGCTGCGCGGGGCGGTGCGGTCCCGGATGATCAGTTCGCCGGAACCGTTCCGGGGCAGCTTCGCCGTCCCGCCGTACGGCAGGGGCTGCGGGGTCCCGCCTACCAGCACGAGCCGCACCTCGGACGAGGGATCGGCGTGCGAGCCCCGCAGCCACGTCACCTGCCACGTCTCGTCGGGCCCGCACAGGAACTCCAGGTGCACCCGCGAGACGAACAGCCAGTCGTCGGGCGTCGCGAGGCGGCAGAAGCCCCGGTCCCGCCCCACCCGCAGCACGGCACCCGGTTCGCTGGGCGAGTCGGCCATCTGCATCCCGGCCGTCGCACCCGCGTCCGCCTCCGACACCGTGGCCATGGTGAGTTCGAGCACGTGCGCTCCTTCGGTTCCCGCAAATCCAGTGGTTCGGCGCCGGAGCATGACAGGGCCGGGTCGGGCCCCGCGCTCCGGCGACGTGTTGCGGCCGAATGATAGATCGCCCGGGTGACATGCCGTCCGGCACACTTGACGCATGACCGAGCGAAAACCTCCCGGGGTCAGCTTCGAGTCCTGGGTCGACAAGCAGATCCGCGAGGCGGAGGCGCGTGGGGAGTTCGATCACCTCCCCGGCGCGGGGAAGCCACTGCCTGGCGGCAACGACACCTCGTACGACGAGTTGTGGTGGATCAAGCAGAAGATGGCTCGCGAGGGGCTGTCCGTGCTGCCGCCGACGCTGGCGTTGCGCAAGGAGGCGGAGGATGCGGTGGCGCGGGCGTTGGACGCCCCTTCCGAGCGGGTGGTCCGGGAGATCATCACGTCGATCAACGTGAAGATCCGTGAGGTGATGTTCAAGCCGCCGCCGGGGCCGCCGTTGGGGCTCAAGCCGTACGATGTCGAGGCGGTCGTACGGGACTGGCGGGAGCGTCGCTCCGCCGGGAGTGCGGATTGAAGCTGCGGGTTCGTCGGTCGCTCCCCCACTCTCGGCTTCGCTCGAGCGGGGGGACCCCCATCGCGGCGGAGCCGCACACCGCAAGCCCCGCGCCTCTGAAGAGGCGCGGGGCTTGCGGTGTGCGGGAGTTCAGATGCGCAGTAGGCGTTCCGCCAGCTCTCGGTAGTCGCGTAGGGCCAGCCGTAGTTGCTCGGTGTCGGCCTTGTCGTCGCCCGTCGCCTGCCAGGACGTTCGCAGGGTGCGGCGGCGTTGGGTGACGGCTTCCGTGAAGCGGGCCGCCACCTCCTCCAGGACCTGGTCTGCCTCTTCGAGGGACTCCTGCGGGCCGTCGACGAAGCCGGTGACCGCGTGCTGGAGGCGCAGGGTCCACTTGTCGGCCTCGTCGTGGGACATCAGGCGACCGCCGGAGACGCCAATTGCCGGGTTGTCAGTCATTCGCCTCAACTCCCCTTCGCGTGGTGGCGCCTGTTGAACGCCCACGGTGTGTGCAGGCGTTCGCCGAGGCGGTTCGAGCGGGTGGGGGCGGGCTCGTCGGCCGCGCGGTGGTGCCTTGTGTCCTCGCGGACCGGTGCCACCAGGTCCTCGAAGAGGGCGCGGCCCTCGATCATGGCCTCGCGGAGTTCCTCCGTACCGGTGCGGCTCTCGTCGCCGTCGGCGAGGGGCGCGTGTGCGGCCCGGTGGATGCGCCGGTAGCCGTGGACGTGGTGTCCGTGGTGCACGGAGAGCGCGGCGAGCTGCTCGTCGTAGCGGTCGCCGTCGGGGAAACCGCGGGCGCCGGCCAGTTCGCCGAGCAGCCGGTCCGCCTCGGCCACGGCCTCCCGTGGCGAGTCGACGAACCGCTCCTGGGCGGCGGCCCAGCGCGCCTCGTACCGCTCCCGCGCCTCGGGCTCCAGCGGCTGCCTGCGCAGCGAACCGTGCCGCTTCACACGGTCCGCAAGCTCGCGTTCGGCGGCCTTGGCGTCGCCGTCGTGCTGGGCGACGGCCTGGTCGTACTCGGGCCCGAAGCGCCGCCGCAGATTGCGCCCGCCGCCCGCTCCGCGGGGCATGGCGAGCCAGACGGCCGCGCCGATGATGATCGCCGCGACCACGATCAGAACGATGATCACGCCTGTGGACATGGAATACCTTCCGGTTACGGCCCGTTGGGGCCGGCTCCCTGCCCGAGTTGCCCTCAGAACGCCGGCCAAACGACTCGGCCGTCGGCAGGGGCTCCGGTAATTGGCTTGGGACGGCGGACCGTACGTACGGACAATGCCCGCCATGAGCACTCGTACCGAGACGTCCTGGAGCGTCGCCCCCGAGCCCTTCGACTCGCCCGCCGCGGCTGCCCTCTGGCGGGCGTACTACACGGAGGTCAGCGACCGCTGGTATCTGCTCCACCAGGGGCACGCCACCGACCCGGCCGAGCTGGAGCGCGAGATCGCCGCCGAGACCGGGGCCGAACTCGCCCCGCCCACCGGGGTGTTACTTCTCGCCCGCTACGACGGCGAGCCGGCCGGCACGGTGGGCGTGCGCCTGCTCATGCGCGGAGGGACCCCCGTCGCCGGCACGGGCGAGCTCAAGCGGATGTTCATACGGAAGGAAATGCGCGGCAAGGGCGGCGGTGCCGTGCTGCTCGCGGCGGCCGAGGAGGCGGCGTGCGGGCTCGGCGTCGAGCGGCTCGTGCTCGACACTCGCAACGACCTCGTCGAGGCCCGCGCAATGTACGCGCGGCACGGCTACGTGGAGATCGAGCGGTACAACGACGAGGAGTACGCCGAGCACTGGTTCACCAAGGAGCTGGTTGGTTAGACCGCCCTGCCCAACGGCCCCGGAGCCCCCCGCTCGTGTGGGCGTTCCGCGTCCGAGCCGCACATTTCCGCGTTCAGTTCCTTGATGAGCTGGGCCAGGTCGGTGGGGCGGTCCGGGGTCCACCAGTCGCCGAGCAGTTCGGCGAGGGACTCCTCGCGGGCCTTGGCGAGTTTGTCGGCGACCTCGCAGCCCTCGGCGGTGAGGACGAGGTCGAGGCCCTCGCGCAGGGCCAGGCGGCGTTCCTCGACCTGACGGGACGCGTCCATGATGACGTGCAGCGGGACGGCGCTGTGTTCGGCGAGGACGCCGGGCTCGGCCCAGCCGTAGCGCCGGATGCGCAGCAGCAGCCAACTTGCGGCAGGCAGCAGGTCGTAACCGGCGCGGGCGGTGATCTTCTCGTAGATCGCGCGCCGCCCCTCGCGTGTGCCGAGCACGGACAGCGCGCGGCACACCTCGTCGTACGAGGAGCGCTCCACCGGATTGCTGGCCAGCGTCTCCGTGGCGTCGGGCACCGTCACCGAGCCCCGCAGCTTGTCCTCGCGCAGGAACCAGGCCAGTACGAAGCCGAGTACAGCGACGGGAGCCGCGTACAGGAAGACGTCCGTGATCGCCGAGGCGTACGCCTGCACCGCCGACAGGCGCAGCGCGGAAGGGAGTTCGGCGATGCCGCGCGGATCGCTCTCGAGGCTCTCCGGGCCGATACCGGGCGGCAGCGGCTGCCCGCCGAGCGCGGCCGTCAGCTTGTCGGCGAGGCGGCTCGCGAAGATCGTGCCGAAGATGGCGACGCCGAACGAGGCGCCGATGGACCGGAAGAAGGTGGCACCGGAGGTGGCGACGCCGAGATCCTCGTACGAGACGGCGTTCTGCACGATCAGCACCAGAACCTGCATGACCAGGCCGAGGCCGAGGCCGAACACGGCGAAGTACGCGCTCATCTCGAACGTGGAGCTGCTCTCGTCGAGCTGATGGAGCAGCAGCAGGCCGAGCGTGGTGACGCCCGTGCCCGCGATCGGGAACACCTTCCAGCGGCCGGTCCGGCTGACGATCTGGCCCGACACCGTCGAGGCGAGCAGCAGACCGGCCACCATCGGCAGCATGTGCACGCCGGACATGGTGGGCGAGACGCCCCGGACGACCTGCAGGAACGTCGGCAGGTACGTCATCGCGCCGAACATCGCGAAGCCCACGATCAGGCTGATCACGGCGGAGAGGGTGAAGGTGCGGATGCCGAAGAGTTTCAGGGGGAGTACAGGCTCGGCGGCCTTCCGTTCGACGTGCACGAAGGCCGCGCCCAGCACGACGGCGAGCACCGCGAGGCCGATGATCAGCGGTGAGGCCCAGCCCCAGGTGGTGCCGCCGAGCGAGGCGACAAGGACGAGGCAGGTGGCGACGGCCGCGATCAGGAACGTACCGAGATAGTCGATCGTGTGCCGCGTGGTCCGGACGGGGATGCGCAGGACGGTGGCGATGACGGCGAGCGCGACCACGCCGACGGGGAGGTTGACGTAGAAGACCCAGCGCCAGCTCAGATGCTCGGTGAACAGCCCGCCGAGCAGCGGGCCGAGCACGCTGGTCGCGCCGAAGACGGCACCGAACAGGCCCTGGTACTTGCCCCGTTCGCGCGACGGGACGAGGTCGCCGACGATCGCCATCGACAGCACCATCAACCCGCCGCCGCCGAGGCCCTGGAGCGCCCGGAAGCCGATCAACTGGGGCATGTTCTGCGCCATTCCGCAGAGCGCGGAGCCGATGAGAAAGATCACAATCGCCGTCTGGAACAGCTTTTTGCGGCCGTACTGGTCACCGAGCTTGCCCCAGAGCGGGGTGGCGGCGGTGGCGGCGAGCAGATACGCCGTGACCACCCAGGACAGATGGTCCAGGCCGCCGAGTTCGCTGACGATGGTCGGCAGCGCGGTGGAGACGATCGTCTGGTCCAGCGCCGCGAGCAGCATGCCCAGCAGCAGGGCGCCGATCGAGACGAGGACGCCTCCCCGTACGTATTCCTCACCGGGGGCGCCGTGTGTGTGGTCACGGGGCGGTGGCGGGTGGTCCCCGTCCGCCGTCTCGTGGGCGTTCGTACGGTGCGCTTCCTCGGCCATGCAGACCTCCCGGCCGCGAGGGTCCCTCGGGTCCCCGTTGTCCTTCGCATTCTGGTCGGTGTGACCGGTTATGGCCCGTTGAATCCAGAGAGGAGTTCGAAATTCCGGTGGTAACTGGGAGATGGTGTGGAGGAGGTCTGCGTAATCGCTGAAGTTCGTTACGGGAGGGATCCATACGTGAGTGGCCGGAGTGTGTACGTCTGCCCGGAATGCGGGACACCGCGTGAGCCGGGAGGCGCGCCGTCGTGCGCATGCGCTCAGCGGGCGGCGGACGAACTCCTGGAGACCCGCTCCGCGGAGGCTGCCGCGGCGGAGGACTTCGATCCGTTGCGCATACGGCCCTATGTGGATCTGGACGCGGACGAGTTCGAGGTCGACGTGGAGGGCGGCTCGGGCGTCGGGCCACCGGGGTTGTTAGGCGGGCTCGGGTCCTCGGAGGCCGCTGACGCCCTGGTCGAGCCGATGTCCTCGGGGGCGGGTGACGCGCTTGGCGAGCCCGGGGGCTCGGGGGCGGCCGATCCGCTGGCCGAGCCCACGTCGTCGGGGGCGGGTGACGCGCTTGGCGAGCCCGGGGGCTCGGGGGCGGCCGATCCGCTGGCCGAGCCCATGTCGTCGGGGGCGGGCGACCCGTTCGTCGAGCACATGCCCTCGAAGGCGGGCGATGCACCGGCCGGGGCGAGCGCGCCCGCGGGGCCGCCGGGTCCGCCCGGTCCCCCCGCAGAACAGCGCCGGTCCGGACCGCCCGCGGTCCAGCACCGGTCCGAGCCGCCGTCGATGCCGGGCTCCTCTCCGGCGGGCCAGGCCCCGCCCCCGGCCGCCCCGCCTCCGGCCTCCCGGGCCCCTTCGCCCGACGACGCCCCGACGGCCGACCTCCATCTGACGGACCTCCACCGGTTCGACGCACAGGCCCCCGGCCCGGACCCTGTAACCGGCCCCCTGCCCCTGCCCGAGCCTGAGCAGCCCACTCGCAGGCGCGGCCGTCGGCGACGGCTCGCCCTCGTCGGTACCGCGGTCGGCGCTGTGGTGATGACTGCCGCCGGGTTCGCAAGCGGACTGTTCTCGTACGACACGCCGTCGCGGGACAGCGCGGGCCCGGGCGACATGCGCGCGAGCATCCCGGACGCGGTCTCGCCGGAGCCGTCGTCCTCGTCTCCGTCGAAGACGACTCCGCCGGCCCAGCCGGCCCCATCGGCCCCACCGACCGAGCCGTCCGAACCAGCCACCCCGAGCACGTCCCCGCCGACCCAGGAGCCCACGGCCGAGCCCACCCCGCCCCGCGAGACCCCCTCGACCCGCCCACCGTCGACCGAGCCGCCCGCCGACTCGGCACCGCCCGGCTCCGGCGGAGGCGAGCGCCGCAACCCGCAGGTCCTGCGCCCCGGCGACTCCGGCGACGAGGTCACAGAGCTCCAACTCCGCCTACGCCAGCTCTTCCTCTACGCAGGTCCCACCACAGGCACGTACGACGACCAGACGGAGAACTCCGTACGAAGCTTCCAGGGCTCCCGAGGCGTCGACGACGAACTGGGCATATACGGCGAGCCAACACGAGAACGCCTGGAGTCGGAAACGGACGAACCGTAGGCGTCACGGGGCCTGGAGCTGTGTCAAGAAGCCGTTGCCGAGCGGCTCCCCGGCCAGGTGGTCGGTCGCCGGAATGTGACACTCGTGCAGGAGACTGTCACATTCCGGCGATCACATACCGTGATCCGGCAGCGTCGGCCCGTCAGGCCCGCCACGATGGCGATCCCCCACTCATGGCGGTCCCCCCACGCTCGAGCGAAGCCGAGAGTGGGGAGAGCCGGGTGTGGGGAGTGACCAGCCACAACGACGACCCCGCAGCCGCCAACCCACCGCCCAGCCGAGCCCTCACGCGCCCACAAGCACCCGAATCCCCCCGGCGCCCGAAGCCTCCACCCGCACCTGCGTGAGGTCCCGCACCACCACATCAGGCCGATGAAAACCGGCCCGCTCCCCGATCCCCACAACCCGCATCCCCGCGGAGCGCCCCGCCGCGATCCCCGCCCCCGAGTCCTCGAACACCACACACTCGGAAGGCGCGATCCCCAACTCGGCCGCCCCCTTCAAAAACCCCTCAGGATCGGGCTTGCTGGCCCCGACGGACTCGGCGGTGACCCGAACGTCGGGCAGCGGAAGCCCGGCGGCAGCCATCCGTGCGGTCGACAGCGGCACGTCCGCAGAAGTCACCAGTGCATGCGGCAACCCCAACCCCCGCAGTGAGGCGAGGAGTTCAGCGGCCCCGGGAATCGCGACGACGCCCTCCAAGTCGGCCGTCTCCTCGGCCAGCATGCGCTCGTTGTCCGCGATGTTCTTCTCCATGGGCCGATGAGGCAGCAGCAGAGCCATCGAAGCATGCCCCTGCCGGCCGTGAACGACCTTCATGACCTCGTCCCCGTCCAGCCCGTTCCGCTCGGCCCACCGATGCCAGACGCGTTCGACGACGGCATCGGAGTTGACGAGGGTGCCGTCCATGTCCAGCAGCAGGGCACGGGCGGTCAGCACGGTCGTGGCCGTCATCGGCATGCTCCAAAGCGTGGGAAAAGCGTGAGAGAGGGGGCCGAGGGCCCCGGGACACGGTGCCCCCAGGACAAGGTGGCCCCGCCCACCGGTCAGGGAGAGCGGGCGGGAACCACTTTGTTCCTCCACGGTACAAAACCGATGGGCAATCCCGCCACCACCCAGAGGACCCGGTTTCACAGAACTTCGCGTAACCAAGGGCCGGCCAAAAGCCCAACAAAGGCATGCACGAGCCCAAAGCTCCGCCGCCCCGGCACCGTACCCCTTGTTATGTCATGGTCACGACATTAGATTCTCACCCGGCGCACATCTCCCCGAAACGCGGCACCGCAAGCATTCGCACGCACCGTCAACTTCCCACCCCCCTAAGGGAGTTCGCATGCCGAAGGTCTACGCGCGTCGACGGCTCAGCATACTGGCCGCCGCAGGCGGATTGATAGCCCTGGTCGGGCTGTTCAACGGTCCGACCGCCTCCGCCGCCCTGCCCACCCCCGTGAGCGCCGCCACCGCCCGCTCCTACCTGTCCCAGCTCACCGTGGCGAACGAGGACCGCACCGGCTACAACCGCGACCTCTTCCCGCACTGGATCACCCAGTCCGGCACCTGCAACACCCGTGAGGTCGTCCTGAAGCGCGACGGCACGAACGTCGTGCAGGACTCCTCCTGCGCCGCGACCAGCGGCAGTTGGTACTCCGTCTACGACGGCGCCACCTGGCGCGCCGCCTCCGACGTCGACATCGACCACCTCGTCCCGCTCGCCGAGGCCTGGGACTCCGGCGCCGACAGCTGGACCACCTCACGGCGCCAGTCCTTCGCCAACGACCTGACCCGCCCCCAGCTCATCGCGGTCACGGACAACGTGAACCAGGCGAAGGGCGACCAGGACCCGGCGCAGTGGATGCCGTCGGTCAGCTCGTACGCCTGCACCTACGTACGCGCCTGGGTCCAGGTGAAGTACTACTACGACCTCTCCGTCGACTCCGCCGAGAAGAGCAAGCTGACCTCCGTGCTCAACGGCTGCTGAGTCGTCCGCAGTCCGAGAACCTCCACCCGGAACCTCGCCATTGACCTCCGTCGTTCCGTACCGTACGGGGCGACGGAGGAGGGTGATCACGTGGCGAGGCTGCGGCTGGGACCACTGCTGAGGTACGTCGACGGCTCGTCCGCGACCGTCTGGGTCGAGGCGAGCCGTCCGTGCATCGCCGAGGTGCGCTGCGCTGACGGCGCCGGCGGCGAGAGCCGCACCTTCCAGGTCGCGGGCCATCACTACGCCCTGATCCCGGTGACCGGGCTGACACCGGGCACGTCGACCGCGTACGAGGTGCGGCTCGACGGTACGACCGTGTGGCCGCTGCCCGGCTCGCCCTTCCCGCCCTCGCTCATCGACGCCCCGGCCTACGAACAGGCGCCGGTGCGGGTGGCCTTCGGTTCCTGTCGCTGGGCCGCTCCGCCCGCCGACGAGAAGGACCCGGTGGGCCCGGACGCGCTGGACACGCTGGCCGCACGCCTCGCCTCGGATCCGGGGGCCGAACGGCCCGACGTACTGGTGCTGTTGGGCGACCAGGTGTACGCGGACGAGACCTCCAATGCCACCCGCCGCTGGCTGGCGGCCCGCCGCGATCTCAAGGATCCGCCGGGCAACGAGGTCGCGGACTACGAGGAGTACACCCGCCTCTACTACGAATCGTGGCTCGATCCCGAGGTCCGCTGGCTGCTGTCCACGGTGCCCAGTTGCATGATCTTCGACGACCACGACGTCATCGACGACTGGAACACGAGCGCCGCCTGGCTCGCCGACATGCGGGCCACGCCCTGGTGGCGCGAGCGCCTGCTGAGCGGCCTGATGTCGTACTGGGTCCACCAGCACCTCGGCAATCTCCCGCCCGAACGCCTCGCCGCCGACCCCCTGTACGCGGCCGTACGCGCCGTCCCGGACGGCACGGACGTGCTCCGCACCTTCGCCGCCGAGGCCGACGCGAACCCCACCTCGGTCCGCTGGAGCTACCGCCGCGACTTCGGCCGCGTACGCCTGCTGATGATCGATACGCGCGCGGCGCGTGTCCTCGACGAGAACGACCGGGCGATGCTCGCGCCCAGCGAGCATGCGTGGCTGCGGGAGCAGGTGTTGGAGGGGCGGGGAGCTGGTGCCGCGGGGGCCGCGGGCGGCAGGCCGGACACCGTCGTCGCCGCATCCGGCGCGAGCGACGAGGCGCGTACGGCACCGGGCGCGCCGTCACCTGCCGCGGCGGCCCAAGGTGGCCCGGGCAAGGCGGAGGCCTCGGCCCGGCCGGCCGACGGCGGCACGGGCGGCGAGCCGGACGGCGCCCCGGCGCGGTCGGCCGAAGGCCACGCCGCCACCGCCCGCACCCCCTACGACCACCTCCTCATCGGTACGTCACTGCCCTGGCTTCTCCCCCATCTCGTGCACGACGCCGAGGCGTGGAACGCCGCGTTGTGCCGGGGGGAGCGGGGGCCCCGGTGGGCGCGGTTCGGGGAGGATCTGCGGCGGCGGGCCGATCTGGAGCACTGGTCGGCGTTTCCGGCGTCGTTCGACGCGCTGGCCTCGCTCATCGCCGAGGTCGGGTCGGGGCCCGAGGCCCCGGCGACGGTGTGCGTGCTGTCCGGGGATGTGCACCACGCGTACATCGCCGAACCCTCGTGGCCTCAGGGCGCCTCGGCGCCCGACGCGCGGGTGCTGCAACTGACCTGCTCCCCCGTCCACAACTCCATCCCGATGTCCATCAAACTCGGCTTCCACTTCGGCTGGAGCAGAGTGGGCCGTGCCCTCGGCCGCCGCTTCGCGGGACACGGCGGCGTCCCGCGCCCGCCGATCGACTGGCGCAGAACGGGCGGTCCCTGGTTCGGCAACCAGCTGATGACGCTGACCCTGCGCGGCCGCTCGGCACGACTGCGGCTCGACCAGGCACGGGCGGAGAAGGGCGGCGGCGCCCGACTGCGGACGGTCGTCGAATCCGAGCTCACCCCATAGCCTCGGTCCGCAGTGCCCGCGACGCACCCCGCAGCCTCGTAACCTCACACAACTCCCCGCACATTCCGCGTGCGCGAACACGCCCAATCCGCCAAGTGCATACGTGTATCGCGTACGTTGCCCCCCTATCTCGCCCGTTGCCCCTGATGCTCGTGAGGCATCCCACACCGGGCGCCGATGATCCGCTCAGGGGCTCGGATCCCGTGGCGTACGACGGCATGATGATGCGGACCGTCCGCTTCCAGCGGGCGGTTTGCCGCTCAGCGCCCCAGATGCCCGGGAGTCACACTTTTGTCTGCAACGACCGCGGAACCACCGGCGAGCGCCGAGTCCACCGAGGTCTCCGTTGCCCTGGTGGGCGCAGGCCCGCGCGGCACCAGCGTGCTGGAACGCCTCTGCGCCTCCGCACCCGAACTGCTGGCGCCCGGGGCGCGTCTGACGGTCCACGTCGTCGACCCCTCGCCGCCGGGTCCGGGGCGCGTCTGGCGGACCGACCAGCCGGCCGAGCTGCTGATGAACACCGTGTCCTCCCAGGTGACCCTCTTCACCGACGACAGCGTGGACTGCTCGGGCCCGATCCGCCCCGGCCCGAGCCTGCACGACTGGGCCGGCGGCGAGCTGGACCCGGACGAGTACCCGACCCGTGCCCAGTACGGGCAGTATCTGGAATGGGTCTTCGCCGAAGTCGTGCGCGGGGCACCGGCCTCGGTCCGAATAGAGACACACCGGGCCCGTGCGACACGGCTCGACGACGCGCCCGACGGCCACCAGCGACTCGTACTCGACAACGGCCGCACCCTGCGCGACCTCACCACCGTGGTCCTCGCCCAGGGCCACCTGCCGACCGTCGCGGACCGGACACAGCAACGCCTCGCCGAGTACGCCGACCGCCACGGCCTGCGCCATGTCCCGCCCGCCAACCCGGCCGACCTCGACCTCTCCTCGCTCGCCCCCGGCGAACCCGTCCTGCTGCGCGGCCTGGGCCTCAACTTCTTCGACCACATGGCGCTGTTGACGACGGCCCGCGGCGGCCGTTTCCTCCGCACGGCGCAAGGTGGCCTGCGTTATGCGGCGTCGGGCCGTGAGCCGCGCCTGTACGCGGGTTCCCGGCGCGGCATCCCCTACCAGGCCCGCGGCGACAACGCGAAGGGCCCGTACGGCCGTCACCTCCCGCTCGTCCTCACTCCGGACGTCATCTCCGCCTTCCGCAAGCGCGCGGACTCCGGTGACGCGCCCGACTTCCTCGCGGAGATATGGCCGTTGGTCGCGAAGGAGGTCGAAACGGTCTACTACGAAGCGCTGTTGGGGCGGGGCAGCACGGCAGCAGCGGACGATGCGGCGACGGTACGGGGCTTCCGTGAGCGTTTTCTCGCCATTGACCACCGCGATCCCCAAGAGGCCCTGCTCCTCGACGAGTTCGGCATCGCGGAGGCCGACCGCTGGTCCTGGGACCGCATTTCGCGCCCGTACGCGGGGCAGGTCTTCAACAGCCCGGCGAGTTTCCGGAGTTGGCTGCTCGGATATCTGCACGAGGACGCCGAACAGGCGGCGCTCGGCAATGTCGACGGCCCTCTCAAGGCGGCCCTCGACGTACTGCGCGACCTGCGCAACGAGGTGCGGCTGATCGTCGACCACGGCGGGCTTGCGGGCACCTCGCGGCGGGAGCACCTGGACCGCTGGTACACGCCGCTCAACGCGTTCCTGTCGATCGGGCCGCCCCGGCGCCGTATCGAGGAGATGATCGCGCTGATCGAGGCGGGCGTCCTGGAGGTGCTCGGCCCGCGTCTGGAGGTGCGGGCCGAGGACGGGGCGTGGGTGGCGCACTCCCCCGACGTTCCTGACTCGACGGTCCGGGTCACCACCCTCGTCGAGGCACGGCTGCCGGAACCGGAACTGCGGCGGACCGCCGACGACTTGCTCGCCCGGCTGCTGAAGACCGGCGAGTGCCGGCCGCACACGGTGGACGGTTACGAAACCGGAGGGCTGGACGTAACACCGCGCCCATACCGTCTGATCGACCGCCGGGGGCGCGCACACCCCCGGCGGTTCGCGCTGGGCGTGCCCACGGAGGGTGTGCACTGGGTGACCGCAGCGGGGGTCAGGCCGGGGGTGGACTCGGTCACACTCTCGGACACGGACTCGGTGGCGCGGGCAGTGCTGCGCATGGCCTCACCTGCGGCGACGCCGGAAGAGGCTTCGAAAATCCGGCCAAATGTTGAACTAGCAACAATCGATTAGGCTAGCCTAAAATCGATCACTCGCTCGGTTTACGTCCCCAACAGCGGTCCCTTCGGGATCGCACCAGACCGAAGGAGTTCCCCCACCATGACCGGACGCTTAAACAGCGCCCAGCCGTACGCCATCGGCCTGTTCCGCATCGTCATCGGTCTGCTCTTCGCCTGCCACGGAGTCATGTCGCTCTTCGGCGAGTTCGGCGGCGCCGACGGCAAGGGCGGCACCGTCGAGCCGACCACCTGGCCGAACGGATACGCGGCCGTCATCGAGCTCGTAGGCGGCAGCCTGGTCCTGTTCGGCCTCGGCACCCGGTTCGCGGCGTTCATCGCCTCGGGCGCCATGGCCTACGCGTACTTCAAGGTCCACCAGCCGCAGGCGCTCTGGCCGATCGAGAACCAGGGTGAAGGCGCGGCCATGTTCTGCTGGTCGATGTTCCTGCTGGTCTTCACCGGCTCGGGCGCACTCGGCCTCGACCGGCTCTTCTCGCGGCGCACGTCGTCGTCCACGGCGGACCGGCGCAGCTCGGAGCCTGTCGCGGCCTGACGCCCGAACCGGCGTACCGCATGCAAGGCGTACGGAAAACGGCACCCGCCCCTGTCGCACCGGGGGCGGGCGCCGTCGTCGTATCAGGCCGCCCGACCGAACGGCACCGTGGCGGCCGGGTGAACGTGGTGTAGCGATCACGCGTGCCCCCTGTGGATCTCCTCTCCAACCCCCGGCGTACGCTGTATGGCTGTCACAGGCCGCACCTGCCGCTCCCCCGCGACACCGCGGTTCTCGGCACGTTCGGGCCTACGGGGGAGACACAGGGGAGTTCGGGTGCTTGAGAGTGTGGGGCTGCTGACCGGCAGCCCATGGATCTACGCCGTGGTGGCCCTGTCCGTGCTGTTCGACGTGTTCGTGCCGGTGCTGCCGAGCGGAGTCCTCGTCATCGCGGCGGCGACGGCGGCCGCGGCCGGCTCCGGCGCGGCGACCGGGAACGTACCGGACCTCCTGCCGCTGGCCCTCTCCGCGGCCACCGCCTCGGTCCTCGGCGACCTGCTCGCGTACCGGCTGGCCCGGCACGGCGGCGAGCGCCTCGACCGGGCCCTCGCCCGCTCCCGCCGCCTGACCGGTGCGCAGGAACGTCTCGGCGCGGCCCTCGCACGCGGCGGCGGAGCCCTTGTCGTCATCGCCCGCTTCGCGCCCGCGGGCCGCTCACTCGTCTCGCTCGGCGCGGGCGCCGCCCACCGCCGCACCCGCGAGTTCCTGCCCTGGTCGATCCTCGCGGCCCTGGCGTGGGCCGCGTACAGCGTCGGCCTCGGCTACTTCGGCGGCCACCTGCTGGGCACGACCTGGCTCGCCACGGGCGTTTCGCTGCTCGCGCTGTTCGGTGCGGGAGCGGGAGCGGCGTACCTGATACGGCGGCCGGTGGCGGAGACGGGCACGGGCGTCTGAGGGCTACGCGTCCGAGGCGTACACGGCCGGTACCTGCGGGCTGCGTACGGGGTCAGCCGGCCCGGCGCGCGGCCGTCTGACCCCGCACCTCGAGCCCGTCCAGCAGCTCGGCCGTCGCCTCCGCGATCACGTCGACCGCCCGGTCGAACACCTCACGGTTGTGAGCGGCCGGAGCCCGGAACCCGGATACCTTGCGGACGTACTGAAGGGCAGCGGCCCGGATGTCCTCCTCGGTGGCCTCTTCGGGGAGTACGGGCGGACGGAGAGTCTTGATGCTTCGGCACATGGGTCCAGTCTCGCGCGTGCTCGGGGATCGTATGGGCGGGAAGCCTGTCGGAACCGGAGCGGCGGTACACCCGTAGGGACGTACCGCCGCTCTCAGCCCAAGCCGATCAGCCCTCGGCGATCTCGCGGACCTCGACGGTGACCGTGAACTCCGCCGGGTGGATCTCGAGGAAGCGCTTGGCCCACTCCATGGCCTCGGCCTTGTCCTTGCACTGGGTGACGGAGTAGCCGCCGATCACTTCCTTGGTCTCGGTGAACGGCCCGTCGACCTGGCTGAACTTGCCGCCGGACCAGGTGATCCGGGTCCCCTCTGAGGTCGGGTGGAGCCCGGCCGTGTCCAGCATGACCCCGGCCTTGGTGATCTCCTCGAGCAGCGCCTCCATACGCTCCCCGAACTCCGGGCCCATGCCCTCGACAGGGACGTCGTTCTCCTCGATACGGACCAGCGTCATAAAGCGCGGCATGGTGACTCCTCGATCATCTCGTTGTCGTCTTGGCGACAAGGACGGAGCTTCTCCCCGCCTCTCACCTCTGCGTCGAGCGGGCGACGGCAGGATCGACAACCACCCGGGAGAATTTTCCAGGACCCCGTGTGACGTGAGTCACGGCAACGGCCGGCCGGTGCAACAGGGCCGGCCTCGTCAGGCGGCGAGGATGCCGTCGATCTGGCCGACCGCCTCCTGCAGACCCTCGACCATGCCCATGTTCACCATCTGCTCCATCTGCTCCCGGGAGTCGAAGGTCGAGCGCATCTCCATCCGGGTGCCTCCCTCGCGCTCGGTGAGCTGCACCCGCACGTTCATGGTCGGCTGGTCGGGGCTCGGCTTGCCGTCCTGGTCGGCGAAGCCGTCGGTGAACTCCAGCGACGTCGGCGAAGTGACCGAGGTGACGCGCCACCAGCCGTAGTGCTTCTCGCCCTCCGGGCTGGTCATGAAGTAGGTGACGTCCCCGCCGGGGGTCAGATCGTGCTGCTCCACGGTCGCCGGATAGGTCGGCGGTCCCCACCAGCGCTCCAGCTGCCGCGGGTCGGCCCACAGCTGCCACACCCGCTCGACGGGTGCGGAGAAGTCGGCGATCAGGGTGAGGGTCAGGTTGTCGAGGTCCTTGTCCACACTCGTGACGGTCATCAGTCCGGTCCTTCCGTCGGGTCGCTCTTCTCGGGATCCTCTGCGAGCAGGCGGGACATCCTGTCCACTCTGCCCCGCCAGGCCGTCTCGAGCTCGTCGAGCGCCTGCCGCGCGCGGCCCACCGCGTCGGGGTCGGTACGCACGAGCTGCTCCCGGCCGCGGCGCTGCTTGGTGACAAGACCGGCCCGCTCCAGCACCGCGACGTGCTTCTGCACCGCGGCGAAGCTCATCGGATAGGCCTCGGACAGCCGTGACACCGACATCCCGCCCCGCACGCAGCGGCGGAGGATGTCGCGGCGCGTGGCGTCGGCCAGTGCGTGGAACAGACGGTCCACGGCCTCGTCGCTCATCCCATCTACAACCATTTGGTTGTACGTTAGGCCGGAGCTCCGCCCTTGTAAAGGGGGTTACGCACTCGTCAGCGCAGGTCGAGCCGCATCAGGACCCGGGGATGACCGGCCAGCACGGAGGTGGTGTCGGCGGCGTGGACGAACCCGGCGCGTTCGAAGTTCTTCCGGATCCCGGCGTAAGCCATGGTCAGGTCGACCTTGGCGTCACCGTTGTCGAGTGGGTACGCCTCGATCACCGGCGCACCGTGGGCGCGGGCGAACTCGACGGCGCCGGCTATGAGGGCATGCGAGATCCCCTGCTTCCGGTGACCGGGGCGTACGCGGATGCACCACAGCGACCAGACCGGCAGGTCGTCGACGTGCGGGATCTTGCGGTTGCGCGCGAAGGCCGTGTCCGAGCGCGGCGCCACGGCGGCCCAGCCGACGGGCTCGTCACCGTCGTAAGCGAGCACTCCCGGAGGCGGATCAGCTCGGCACAACTCGGCGACGTACTCACCGCGGGCCGGTCCGCGAAGCTCGTTGTTGAGCTTGGACGGGATCCGGTAGCTCAGACACCAGCAGACGTTGGCCGTGGGCGACTAGGGCCCGACCAGCGCGCGGACATCTTCGAAGACCGAAGCCGGACGAACCTCGATGGCCATGGAACCCACGATGCCACGGCGTACGCGGCGCCGCCGCTCAGCCTTCGGCGGCACGGAGCGACATGGAGTCACACCCGTACGTGTGAAGTCCCCCAAGGAACTCGCATCCCAAATTCGAACAGGCGTAGCATTGGCGCGTGGCTGAGACCTATGACTTTCCGAGTGACCTCCTGGCCGGTCAGGAGGAGCTGCATCAGGTCCGGGCCGAGCTGCTGGCCCTGCTGAAGCGGCTCCCCTGGTCGGTCGAGCCCATGGAGGGCATCAGCGACAACCACGGGTGGCGCAAGGTGGAACTGCCCGCCTCGCCCGGCTGGACCGCCGACGAACAGGCCGAGGTGGAGAAGCTCCGCGAGCGCGAGCGGGAGCTGGCCGTCTTCGTGACCTGCCACCGCTTCTGGGCCGAGGTCACGGGCGCGGAGAGGGTGGACGCGAGGATGCACCTGAAGCACGTACGGGAGGCGGAGGAGGGGCGGCCCTCGTGAGGCAAGGACCGCCGAGCCGTCGCCGGCGGCTCCGTGTTCAGGCTCGCAAGAGGTTGGTGCGCGTCGCCGCCAGCAGGTACCAGGCGGTCGCCCCCGCATGCCGGTACGGGTAGTAGCCGAAACCGAATCCGGTGTCGAGCGGGCTGCTCGCCGAGACGACTCCGGAGCGTTCGGGCAGCGCCTTGTCGCCGACGGTCTGGCCGGCGCCGAGCAGGTCCTGGGCCTGTTCGATCGAGGCGATCAGCCGGCGGGCGCGCGCCTCGTCACCCGGAGCGTGCCGGTCCCGCAGGGCGAGCGCGAGATGGGCGGTCCCCTCGAACCACACACCGTTCCGGTCGGGCTTGGGCTGGAACTCGGCGATCGGGGCGTCCTCGTTCGCCAGGAGACTGGCGGAGCTGAAGGTGACGCCCTCGTACGACTGGCCCGCGGGCACCGTGCTGTTGGGCCGGTCGGCGTGGTCGAGGACGGCCAGCTCGGCCGCGGCCCAGTCCAGCGACCGGGAGTACTTGCGGGAGCCGAGGGCGAGATGGGTCCAGGTCTGGGTGTCCTCGGGGATCGGTGACTTGTTGACCGTGATGCCGTCGTTGGTGCCGGTGTAGAAGAAGCCGCCGGACGGCTCCCACATCTTCTCGACGAAGGCTTCGGCCCGCGCACGCCGCTCCAGCCACACCCGGTCCCCGGTGAGCCGGGCGAGCCGTCCGAAGAGGCAGACCAGGTCGGTGTTGTGCTCGGTCGAGGTGAACGGCAGCTTCTCGTTCGCCCCGTCGACCCCGAACTTGTAGCCGCCGAGAGGTTCGTCGGTACGACCGTTCCGCTCGATCCACGTACCGATCTGCACCGCACCGTCGAGGAAGCGGCGGGCCCCGGTCCGGCGGGCGAGTGCGCTCAGCGCGATGCCCGCCCAGGCCATGTCGCCCACCGCCGTACCCGTGAACCCGAACTGGGTGCCGACGTTGGCGGTGCCGTCCGCCCGCACGAAGCCGTCCGGCTGCCTCGAACCGTCGAAGAAGGTGTACGGCCCGACGTTGTAGGCCTGGCGCAGCCTGCCGTCGTCGTACACGGGATCGTGGGCCTGGGCATAGAGCAACGCGTCGCCGAGCGCCACGGCTCTGGCCCGGCCGTCGGCGGTACGCACCGCGAGGTGGGCCAGGATCGCGAGGGCGTTGTCGTACGTGAACGCCGTGCTGAACAGACCCGCCTGGTCGGTGTAGCTCTGGGTCAGGCGAGTGCTGCCGTGGTCGGGATAGGAGTCCATGGCGGCGGCGAGAAAGGCGTGCCCCCGACGCTGGGCGGAACTCCCGCCGCCCGAGTCTCCGGCGGCGTGCGCCGCACCGGAGCCGACCACGGTGAACACCGCGGCACCGGCACCGAGTCCGGCGCCGATGAGCGTTCGCCGGCTGAACGCCGGGGTTTGTCTGCCGGTCATGGTTCTCCCTGAGCCGAGCTTGAGAGCGCTCTCAACACTGCGCGCTCATTGTGCTGGCACGTGCGGGGCAGGTCAACGTCCTTGGCGTGCGTGCCCGTTGGGGCGAAGGTGCAGGACGGGACGCCGGGGTGTGGACTCGACGCTGACCTGGCATGCAACGGGGTCGCGCAGAGATCTGACGTCTTCAAGACGATCGGCACACAGAACCAGCCAGGCGCCCGATGGGCATCCTGGCTGGTCAAACGCGTGGGCGCGGACGGTTTCGAACCGCCGACATCCTGCTTGTAAGGCAGGCGCTCTACCCCTGAGCTACGCACCCCGGACGAGTCGACAGCCTACCTTGCCAGGGGCAGTGCCCGGCAAACACGTATCGGGCACCGCATCGGGGCGCGGTCTCGCGTGATGCGGGGGTTTTCCCCAGGTGGGATCCGGGAGTGGGCCGGATCCCACCCTGAGCCCCCGCTCCGTACGGTCGAAGAGCGTCCCGGGCATGCCGTAAAGGGCCACGGAGTCCACGGTCGGGGCGCCCGACGCCAGGGGGAGCCCATCATGGCCGTACGTATCCGCCGTTCCGCCGCCGTGGCCACCGCGGCCGTCGCCGTCGTCACCCTGTTCGCCGCCGGGTGCGGTGCCAGCGCGGGGGACGACGAGGAACCCGAGCACCGTTCGTTCGCGCTGGAGGGCCGCACGCTGACCGTCGACTCCGACGACTCCGCGCTCGAACTGGTCGCCGCCGATGTCGACGAGGTGAAGGTCACCCGGTGGTTCCAGGGCAGCGTCGTCCTCGGCGGGGACCCCAAGGTGACCTGGGCGATGGAGAACGACGAGCTCACGCTGCGGATGAAGTGCGCGGGCGTGGTCGCCGACTGCGCTGCCAAGCACCGGATCGAGGTGCCGCGGGGTATCGCGGTCACCGTGAAGGACGGGGACGGCAGCGTACGGGCGAGCGGCTTCGAGGAGGCCCTGAATGTCCGCACGGGCGACGGGTCCGTGCACGTCGAGGACTCCAGCGGGTCCCTGACCCTGCGCACCGGTGACGGTTCGGTCACCGCGACCGGCGTCGGCTCCAGGCGCGTGGACGTGCACACGCGGGACGGTTCCGTGCGGCTCGGCCTCGCCGCCGTACCCGACCGGGTCGCCTCGCGCAGCCAGGACGGCTCCGTCACCATCGAGCTGCCCGCGGAGGCGACGTACCGCGTGCGGACCGAGACCGGCGACGGCGGTGTCGATGTTTCCGTGCCCCGCGACGAGCGCAGCGCGCACGAGGTGTCCGCCGAGACACGGGACGGGAAAGTCACGGTGCGTACGGCGAACTAACCGGGCCGTGTGTTCGTCCCTACCTGGTGGGAGAATGACACCGGGCAGGGTGGACCACAGCACGGGAGAGGGATGTGACGGCGACACCTTCACAGCCGTACACGCCGTTTGTGCCATGGGCACAGCAACTACCTCGTCACCGTCCCGATTTGAGGGCCGCGAGGGCCCCGAGCACGCGCGGCACCGCCCGTGACCTCCTGACCCTGGTCCTCCTTCCGCTCCCGCTGCTCGCGCTCACGCTCCCCGCCGCGTTCACCGGCGGCGGGACACGGCGGTGGTTCGGCGGCCGTTCCGAGAGCCAGCGGGCCGAGGCGCAGGCGGCCAAGGACGCCGCGGCAGCCGCTTTCTACGAGCTCGACACCGCGCAGCGCGATCTGCGCATCTCGATCGAGACCATCACGGCCGTCGACAACTCCCCCGCCGCCCGGCGCGCGGTCGCCGACTTCGACGCGCTGGGGCGTCGTATCGACGAGGTCAGCCATACGTACATCAACGCGGTCGACGCCCACGACCTCGACCGCGACGACCTGGAGGCCTCCGTCGCGGCCCGGGCGCGTACAGAGCTGACGAAGGCCAAGGACGAACTGGCCCGCGTCAAGCAGGAGCTGGACCGGTTCACCGACGGGCTCGGCCCGCTGATCGGCAAGGCCGAGACCCAGCTGGCCCGGCTCGCCCCGGCCGTCGAGCGCGCCCGCCAGGCCCTTCTCGCCGCCTCGAACGCCCTGGATGCCGTACGGGGCTCAGGGCTCAAGGCCGACGACCTGGCAGCCCGCCTCGCCACCCTCGGTCCCGAGCTCACCAAGCTCAATCAAGGCGCCGGGCAGCACGGCGTCCCGGAGACGCTGGAGCGCGCCGACCGGGTCGCGCGCGACGCCGAGGCGGTGCGCGCGGAGGCCGAGCGGCTGCCGGAGCGGGCCGCCGAGATCGACCGCCGCCTGGTCTCCCTGCGGACGCGCGCCCAGGCCCTCACCACCCGTTCCGGGCAGGTGGATCCGGTGCTGAGCGAGCTGCGGCGCCGGTTCACGGCCGCCTGCTGGCAGGACCTTCAGCACGTACCGGGCCAGGCCGCCGAGACGGTACGGCAGGCCGAGTCGAAGCTGACGGAGGCGCGGGCGGCGCGCGACGAGCAGCGCTGGGCGGACGCGACGGCACTGCTGTCCACGGTGCGGGCGCTGCTGAACACGACCGACGAGGCCGTGTCCGCGGCCGGGGACCGACTGCGGCGGCTGAACGAGGTGCAGAAGGATCCACAGCGCGAGATCGACCGCACACGCTTCGCGATCCGCGACGCCCAGCGGCTGGCGATGGCAGGCCGTCATACGCCCGACCCGCGTCACGCCCGCCCGCTCGACGACTCGGTGGGCCGTCTGGAGCGGGCCGTCGCCACCTTGGAGGGACGGCACCCCGATTACTGGCACTTCCTGACCGAGACGGAGGCCGTGCGGCGGACGGTGTCCCGGGTGGTGGCGCAGATCCGCGAGGAGCGGGGGCACTCCGCGTGAAGCGCTCGCCCCGTCAGGGCGCTGTCGCCCGCTAATCTGTCCGTATGCCTCGCTACGAATACCGCTGCCGGACCTGCGGTGACACCTTCGAGAAGAGCCGCCCCATGGCGGAGTCGTCCGCCCCCGCGTCGTGCCCGGCCGGCCACGACGACACGGTGAAGCTGCTGTCGACGGTCGCCGTCGGCGGATCGGCCTCGGCGCCCGCGACCGCACCGGCGCCCAAGGCGAGCGGCGGGGGGTGCTGCGGCGGGGGCTGCTGCGGCTGACCCTGACTTCCTGGCGCCACGCAGCCGCGCTCCCCTCCTCGCTCCTGCCCGCAGGGCTTCAGGTCAGGGCACACTGCGGAAAACCGTAATTGCGAGCTGCGGTTGACCGCCTTGGCCCGTATCCGCCCAGACCCGCAGCGTGTCGGGATGCAGACCCACCCGGCGCGCGGCCACCGACAGACGAAAGAGTTCCGTACCCAGGAGGTTAGGGAAGCCCAACGCGCGCTATCCACAGATCAGTTCGCCTATCGCTCAATCATGTGAAAACAGCGCGTACCGGCCCGGCCGCCGACAGATCGTGATACGAAGCCAAAACCAGGAAACCTGGGCAAAAACCAACGACTGTAATCAACCCTCGTCCGCTGCAGCCGCTGTTGAGGTCCCTACCGCACCTCCCGCAGGAACTCCCGCAGAATCCGCTCGCCCGCGGCGACACCCCGTTCCGGAAGAGAGGTGACCCCGGGGGGCGTCCAGCCCGCATCGGCCAGTTCACCGTGTCCCGGACGCCAGCCCCGGTCCGCGGCGAGCAGGAGGTCGGCGTCGAGGAGGGAGTCGCCGGCTGCGAGGGTGAGGTCGGCTCCGGTGCGGCGGGCGATCTCGTGCATCGCGGCGCTCTTGGTGAGCGGCTTCGGTACGGCGTAGATCTTGCGGCCCTGGAGGGAGACGGTCCAGCCTCGGTTCTCCGCCCAGACGGCCAGTTCCTTCACCCAGTCCTCGGGCAGCAGTTCGCGCTCGACGACGACGTATGCGAAGAGATCCTCGGCGACGCGGTGCTTGCGTACCCAGGTGGGGTCGGCGGTGGCGGTCATATGGTCCCGGACCTCGGCGAGCGGGGCGCACTCGCCGGCCAGCCGCTCGGTGACCTGCGCGTGCCACTCCGGGTCCGAGGCGCCGTCGACGAGGAGATGGCCGCCGTTGGCGCAGATCGCGAACTTCGGTGCGGGGCCGGGGAGTCGGATGCGGCGGTACTGCTGACGCGTACGGGTCGTGGTCGGTACGAAGAGGGCCTCGTCGCTGAGTTCGCCGAGTTCGGTGAGCAGTGCGGCCGCGGTCTCGGTCATGTACGACAGGGGCTGGCTCTCGTACACCTCGACGCACAGCAGCCGCGGCGCACGCTCGTCCGGCAGGGGCAGCGCGAGTGCGGCAGCGGAGTAGATGAGGGTGCGGTCGAGGTCGCTTGCCACGACCACCTTCGGCGAGGACATCAGACCGTCACCGCCTTGCCGTCGGCGCCGGTCGCCCCGCGGGTGTACTTGGGGTGGATCAACCCGACGCAGGTGTACGGGAGTTCGGCGACCTCCTCGACGGGCACACCGCGCTGTTCGGCGAGCAGGCGTACATGGTCCAGGTCGGCGCCCGCTCCCGCACGGGCGAGGATCTTCCAGGGGACGCGGCGCAGCAGTACGCGGGTCGTCTCGCCGACGCCCGGCTTGACGAGGTTCACATCATGGATGCCGTACTCCTCGCTGATCCGCTCAACTGCCGCCCAGCCCTCCCAGGTTGGGCTGCGGTCCATGGAGAGCAACTCCTTGACGAGGGTGTCGACCGCGTCGCCGACCTCGTCGAAGCGGTCGGCGATGGCGTCGAGGAAGTCGACGGAGACGTCCGCGCCGGCGAGTTCGCGGTAGAACTTCGCGCCGTGGAAGTCGTGCTCCCCGACCAGGTCGGCACGGAGCACCGTGCGCGAAATGAGTCCGGAGACTGTCGAGTTGAGGCAGGCGGAGGGGATGAGGAAGTCCTCGCGGGTGCCGTAGGTGCGGACGCAGGAGCCGGGGTCGGCGAGCACCGCGATCTCCGGGTCGAAGCCGGTGATGCCGTCGGAGGCCTCGAACTCCTCTATGGCCTGGGCGAGTTCGCGGGTGATGGCGCCCTTGCCGGTCCAGCCGTCCACGAAGACGACATCGGCCGGGTCGTGGTGGGCGGCCAGCCAGCGCAGCGCGTTGGCGTCGATGCCCCGCCCGCGCACGATGGAGACGGCGTAGTGCGGCAGGTCGAGCGCGTGCCGGTGCTGGGCCCAGCGGCGCATCAGGATGCCGATGGGGGTGCCGGCGCGGGCGAGCGACACGAGGACGGGGCGCGGGGACCGCTCCGCCAGCACGGTCTCGGTGACGGCGCCCGCCGCCCGGGCGATGCGGGCGGCCGAGGTGTCCAGCGCGGCGCGGAACAGCTCCTGGTACCGGTCGCTCGGCTGGTACTCCACCGGCAGCGACTCCGCGTAGTGCGCGCCCCCGCTCTGGATCGCCTCCTCGCGCTCCTCCGTCGGCGCCTCCAGCGTCACGTCCGAGAGGTCCTGGAGCAGCCAGCCGACCTCGTCAGGGGCGTACGAGGAGAAGTCGGGGCCGCGAAGGGGCTCGGGCAGCATGGCGGGCCTTTCGGACAGCTGCGGGGTGGGGGCGTACGACGAGGTGAGGGCAGCGGCGTACGACGGTGTGTACGAGGGGACGACGGCGAGCAGCACGCTCGGGGTGTGTGCCGCGAGCCGCGCCAACAGGCCGTCCGGGGCGTGCAGTTCGGGCGTGTCTGCGACCGAGTCGACCACTGCGACGACGGCGTCGAATCCGCCGCCTGCGACGTTGTAGGCATAGCGCTCGCCGGGGCCGTCGTCCGGATTGTCGTGGGCAGGGAAGACGAGGCGGCTGCGGATCGCGTAACCGGGGTCGTCTACGGCGAGGACCGGGGAGCGGGTCGTGGTCGAGTAGTGGACTTCGGCGCCGGTCAGCTCCTCCAGCGTGACGCCGAGCCGCAGCGGCGCGTACATCAACTCCTCGAAGCCGAGGACGAGTACACGGCGCGCGTCGTCCGGCAGCGCGTCCGCGAGCCGCGCGGCCATGGCGGGCAGCGCGCCCTCCAGGCGTATGCGGTGCTCGGGGGTGAAGCCGTGCCGGCCGCCGTCGGGCAGGTCCTGCGGCCAGCCGAGTTCCACGCGCGCGAAAGTGCCGCGCTCCGCAAGCCCCGGCAGCCCCGGATGCTCCGGAAGCGGTTCTGCGGCCGACTCGTGCTCGGTGACCAGGGCCTGCCCCTTCTCCAGTACGCCGTCGGGCAGCCGCACCGTCCCCGATGCCGCCGCCACCAGGTCCACGCGGGCCCCGATCTCCTGGGCGAAGGCCTCGAGGCGGCCCTGGTCCGCCGGGGAGCGCATGTCGACGAGCGCCACGATCACGTAGTGCTCGCGCGGGTAGCGCTCGTGCAGCGCGCGGATCGTGTTGAGCACGGTGTTGCCCGTGGAGAACTCGTCGTCCACGAGGACCAGCGCCCCGTCGCCCGCGAGCAGCCCGGGCTTCTCCGGCAGCAGCAGATGCGAGGTGGCGTGCGAGTGGGACTCCTCGAAGCCGCCCGCCCGCTCGACTCCCTCGACGGGGCGCCGCGTCGAGTGCAGATAGGGCGCCAGGCCCAGGCCGTCCGCGACCGAGTGGCCGAGGCCCGTCGCCGTCTCCGCGTACCCGAGCACCACGGCCCGGCGCGCCCCCGCGTCGCCGAGCAGTTCGCGCACCCGGTGGCCCAGTTCGTACCCGGTCTGCCACACCGTGCGCGGGCTCTGCGGTACGTGCTTGCCCAGCACGTTCGACACCAGCAGATGCGCGCGCTTGGGGTTGCGCCGCAGGGCAAGCCCCAGCAGCTCGCTCAGCTTCTCGTCACCGACGAGTTCGACGCCGAGCCGCTCGGCGACCCAGGTACCTGTCCACACCACGTTTCTCATTAAATCCCTGTGTTCGGCCGGGCAGCCCGGCAGTGAGTCCAGCCGGGCACATCAGCGGTGAGTTCAGCCGGGCAGCCCGGCGGCAAATCCCTATGTCTGGCCGGTCAGTCCGGCGGCGAGCAGCTCCACGAAGCCGATGTCCTCGTTCGCGACGCCGAAGACCTCGGCGCGCTGCAGGGTGCGCTCGGCCCAGGCGCGGTGCGGCTTCACCTCATTCATCTTGTTCGTGTACGCGGACCGCATGACGCCTCCGCCGCCACGCTCGGGCCGCGCTATGTCCTGGGCGTCGCTGTACTCCTCGTGACTGACCACGGACAGAGCATGGACGGGCAGTACGTGCGAGGGATGGATGCAGGTCTTGCCGAGCAGCCCGTTGGCCCGGTCGAGAGAGATCTCGCGCAGCAGCCCGTCCATGTCGTGCTCGATCAGCGCGTTGCGCAGGTCCTCGGCCTCCGGGGTGAAGGGGCTGCGGCGCAACTGCGGCTTGAACATGCGCTCCTGGACCCGGAAGTACTCCCACACGGGCCCGGTCACCGTGAAACCGGTGCCGTCGGCCCGCCCCAGCACGTTCACCACGTCGGCGATCACGGAGGCCACGATCTGCACGTCGTACGCGGTCATGTCGGGCGCCCGGCGCAGCCCGTAGGAGGAGCAGAAGTCGGTGACGCCGAGCCTGAGCGCGAGGACGCGGTCGCGGTACTTGTCGACGGCGCGGAAGATGCCCGCGAGGGTATCCACGCGGGACTCTCGGTACAGCAGGTCCGGCGATTCGAGGACGGGCATGGCGAACAGCCGCCGCCCGTTCGCGGCCTCGGCCGCGGTGAGCGCCTCCAGGAACGGCACGCCCCGCTCCTCGGTGAACTTCGGCAGCACGAAGCCGGACAGCAGCCGGGCCGCGTCGCCGAGCCGCTCGACGAGATCCGGGATCTGCTCCGGCGTACGGACGCGGATGAACAGCAGCGGCAGCTCGGTCTCCGGGCAGCGCTCGGCCAGGTCCCGGAACTGCCGGACCAGATTCTCCTCGGCGCCCGCGACCTCCGCGTCGTCTATGGAGTCCTCCAGGCACAGCACCATCGAGACAACGCCGCGCCCGGTCTGCTTCACGATGTCCTCGGCCAGCCGCTGTCTGGTCGCGGGGCTGTACAGCGTGGCGCCGAGGGCCACGGAAAGCATCCGGGCCGGGGATTCCGCGGTGAAGACGCAGGGTTCCTGATGGAAGAGGCGCTGCCGCACCTCCGGAGCGATGTGCCCGAAATGACGCATGAGACTCCCCGGGGCGGCTGAGCGGCCTGACGATATGTGGCCGGTAATAGTACGTAGGGATCCATGTCCGAGGTTCCCGCCCGGCATGAAATTCAGGTAACGCACACGAACACAGCCATATCCTCCAGCGTCACATCGAACGGGTTGTGACGCACCCGCGTTGTCGTGACCAGGACCGAGAAGGCAGGATGACCGCATGACGCACGCGATGCTGAAAGGGTCGAACGTACCGCTGGACGCCAAGGCGGTACGGTCCGTACTGCGCTGGGCGCCGGGGCAGGGCGTTCCGAACGTGGACGCCTCGGCGCTGCTCCTCGGGCCCGACGATCGTGTGCGATCCGACGAGGACTTCGTCTTCTACAACCAGCCCCGGCACCCCTCGGGCAAGGTCTGGAGGCTCGGCAAGAAGCGGGTCGCCGAGGGGCTCACCGAAACGATCCAGTCGGATCTGGCGGGCGTCGACAAGGCCGTGACGCGAATCCTCCTGGTCGCCTCGGCGGAGGGCGTCACCTTCGACCGCGTCCCCGCCCTGCGGATCCTGCTGTACGACGCCGCCCTCGCCGACGGTGAGCCGCTGGCGTACTTCGACATCAAGCCGGAGACCGGCGAGGAGACCGCGCTGATCTGCGGCGAGCTGTACCGGCGCGGGGAGGGCTGGAAGTTCCGGGCGCTCGGCGAGGGCTATTCGAACGGCCTGGAGGGCCTGGCGAGCGACTTCGGCATCACGGTTGACGAGTCCGAGCCCGCGTCCGTCGGCAACTCGATGCCGCTGCCGCCCGAGCAGCCCGCCGCCTCCGGTCTGCCCCAGCAGCCGTCGCAGCCCGCGTACGGCTACCCTCCGGAGTCCACGACCCAGCCGGCGTACGGCTATCCGCAGCCGGCCTCCCCAGCCTCGTACGCCTATCCGCAAACCGCCCCGTCCCAGCCCGCCGCGGCGACGGCCCAGCCCGCGTACGGCTACCCGCACCCGGTCCCGGCCCTCCCCGACCCGGAGTTCAAACTGCCGCCGCAGGGGCCGCAGTTCGTCGGGCGTTAGGGGCGCCCCCGCCGAACCGGCGTTAACGGTCGGCCTTCGCCTTGTAACCGCGCCCCCACTGGAGCCCCCACCCATAAAGCCGGTCGAGTTCGGCCTGGAACCCGTACACGAACTTCACCTCGCGCCGCACGATCAGCTCGTTCTTGACGTTCTCGATCATGACCACGGCGCAGGAACGGGCCTGCGGGTGGCGCTCGTCGAGGCCGACCTCGATCCGCGGGCCGTTGCTGGGATAGAGGGTCACGATGGCGTGCGTACGGTCGAAGGCCGGGGTCTGGTCGTAGATGTAGACGAAGATCAGGAGCCGCTTGATCTGCTCCCGGTGGTCGAGGTTGATGAAGATCGTCTCGCCGGAGCCCGAGCCGAAGCGGTCATCGCCGCTGAGTTTCACGTACGGCGCTGCGTTGAGCTCTCCGTAGAAGCTGCCCAGCGGCTGTACGACGCCCTTGGTGCCGTCCGTCAGCTCGTACAGGCACCCCAGGTCGAGGTCGACGTTGACCATGCTCTCGGTGTGCGCCTGCACCACCTCGGGCTTGAACGCCTGGAAGGGATGGCGCAGCAGGCTTTCGCGCCGGCCGCCGCCTATGTCGGAAGTGCGCATCCGCCAGGACAGGTTGATACGCAGATTGCCGGTGGCCGCGCCCTGTTTGGTGAGCGAGACCGTCTGGTTCCGCTTGGTCAGCGTGATGGCGTTGGTCGCCGCGCTCCCCGAATCGAACTGCGTCGATCGCCCACCACGCCACAGACCGTCCCAGAAGCTCATTCCACCCCCACGGTTAGGTGTTCACCTCGACGAATACAGACGCGTACAACAGCTACGACGACGGGGCGGCCATGAGGACTTCCTCGTGGCCGCCCCGCCTCAGAGCGTTCCTCAACAGGAGGGTCGTCACACCCCGGACGAGATTTCGGCCTTGTCCGAGGTGTCAGCTTTTCCCTCGGCTGCCGCCAGTTCGCGGTTCCGGCGGACCGAGGACCAGAAGGACCAGGCGATCAGGACGACGCCGATGAGACCGGTGATGATCTCGTTGATCTCGTACTGGATGGTGATCAGCAGGATCGCGGCGAGCGCGCCGATCGCGTAGTGCGCGCCGTGCTCCAGGTAGACGTAGTCGTCGAGCGTGCCCTCGCGGACCAGGTAGACGGTGAGCGACCGGACGTACATGGCGCCGATACCGAGGCCGAGGGCCATCAGCACGATGTCGTTGGTGATGGCGAAGGCGCCGATGACACCGTCGAAGGAGAACGAGGCGTCCAGGACCTCCAGGTAGAGGAACATGAAGAAGGCCGCCTTGCCGGCCAGCGCCACCGCGGAGACCGGCTTCCCCTCCCGCTTGGCCTCCTCCTCGTGCTCGTGGTCGCGCTCTTCCGATTCCTCCAGCCGGTTCTCGAAGAAGCCGGAGAGACCGCCGACGACCAGATACGTGATGAGTCCGGCGACTCCGGAGAGCAGTACCGTCTCCGCCTTGTTGGCGCTCCCGGCGTGCAGATGGGCGTTCTGGGCGAAGGTCAGCGCGGTGCCCAGCAGGACGATCAGTGCGATGCAGACCGAGAGCATGTCGACCTTGCCGAGCTTGGCCAGCGGACGCTCGATCCAGCCCAGCCACTTGATGTCACGGTCCTCGAAGATGAAGTCGAGGAAGATCATCAGCAGGAACATGCCGCCGAAGGCCGCGATCGCAGGGTGGGCGTCGGTCACCAACTCCTCGTAGCGGTCCGGACTGTTCAACGCCAGGTCGACGGCCTCGATGGGACCGAGGGAGGCGCTGACCGCCACGATCACCACGGGGAAGATGAGCCGCATTCCGAAGACGGCGATCAGAATGCCGACGGTGAGGAAGATCCTTTGCCAGAAGGCATTCATCTTCTTCAGGATCCCGGCGTTGACCACCGCGTTGTCGAAGGACAGCGAGATCTCGAGGATGGAAAGGATCAGCACGATCCCGAACGCGGTCCATCCGCCGAACAGCACCGCTGCGACCAGGCCGAGCGCGGTGACCGCGAACGACCAGCCGAAGGTTTTCAGAACCACTGGCTACCCAATCATCTGTGTACGGGTCTCCCCCGCGCCGTGCGCGGCTTTACGAAACGTTGACTCCGAAGTCTAGAGCGATGCCTCGCAGCCCCGATGCGTACCCCTGTCCCACGGCCCGGAACTTCCACTCCGCGCCATATCGGTAGACCTCGCCGAAGATCATCGCGGTCTCCGTGGAGGCGTCCTCGGAGAGGTCGTAGCGGGCCAGTTCCTGGCCGTCGGCCTGGTTGACGACGCGGATGAAGGCGTTGCTGACCTGGCCGAAGGTCTGGCCGCGGTTGTCGGCGTCATGAATCGAGACCGGGAAGATGATCTTGTCGACGTTGGCCGGCACCTTGGAGAGGTCGATCAGGATCGACTCGTCGTCGCCCTCGCCCTCGCCGGTGAGGTTGTCGCCGGTGTGCTCGACCGAGCCGTCCGGGCTCTTGAGCTGGTTGTAGAAGATGAACCACTCATCACCGAGCACCCGCCCCGAGTTGCACAGCAGCGCGCTGGCATCGAGGTCGAAGGGGGCTCCGGTGGTGGAGCGCGCATCCCAGCCGAGCCCGATCATCACCTGCGTGAGGTTCGGTGCGGCCTTGGAGAGGGAGACATTGCCCCCCTTGGCGAGCGTGACGCCCATGTTCCTGTTCCTCCCCGGTCAAGCCTTTGGTTGTCGAGCACGTCCGGCGCCGCACTCGTGGTGTGCGACGCCGGACGGAAGGTGAAGCGGCAGGTCCTGCCCTCTGCGGCAGAGACCGAAAAGGCTCAGACGTTGACGCCGAAGTCCTGCGCGATACCGCGCAGACCCGAGGCGTAACCCTGGCCGATGGCGCGGAACTTCCACTCCGCGCCGTGACGGTACAGCTCGCCGAAGACCATTGCAGTCTCCGTCGAGGCATCCTCTGAGAGGTCGTACCGGGCGATCTCCGCCTCGCCCGCCTGGTTCACGACGCGGATGAACGCGTTGCGGACCTGGCCGAACGACTGCTGACGGTTCTCGGCGTCGTAGATCGAGACCGGGAACACGATCTTGTCGACGTCGGCCGGAACCGCGGCGAGGTTGATCTTGATCTGCTCGTCGTCGCCCTCTCCCTCACCGGTGATGTTGTCACCGGTGTGTTCGACCGAGCCGTCCGGGCTCTTCAGGTTGTTGAAGAACACGAAGTTGGCGTCGCTGGTGACCTTGCCGTCCGCGCCCGCCAGGATGGCGCTGGCATCAAGGTCGAAGTCGGTGCCGGTGGTGGTGCGAACGTCCCACCCCAGACCGATGATGACCGCGGTAAGGCCCGGCGCCTCCTTCGAAAGCGATACGTTGCCGCCCTTGCTGAGGCTGACTCCCACGAGTCCTCCCAATGGTGTCCAGGGGCGGGGAGCCCCGTAGTGCGTTGGTATCGGATCAACGTGTCGATCCTAGTGAGGGGTTCCCCGTTGACGCAGGCCCTGCGCCCGAAGAATCACAGAGTGTCTAGCGCCTCCACGTACTCGTTCAGATCACGCGCGTCCGGCAGACCGTTCACCACGGTCCAGCGGACGACGCCCTCCTTGTCGATGATGAAGGTCCCGCGCACCGCACAGCCCTTGTCCTCGTCGAAGACGCCGTACGCCCGCGAGACCTCACCGTGCGGCCAGAAGTCGGACAGCAGCGGGTACTCCAGCCCCTCCTGCTCACCGAAGACGCGCAGCGTGTGGATGGAGTCGTTGGACACGGCGAGCAGCTGGGTCTCACGGTCGGCGAACTTCGGCAGGTTGTCACGCAGAGCACACAGCTCTCCGGTGCACACCCCCGTGAAGGCGAAGGGATAGAAGAGCAGCACGACGTTCTTCGCCCCGCGGAACTGGGAGAGCGTCACGGTGGCCCCGTGGTTGTCCTTGAGCTCGAACTCCGGAGCCTTGTCGCCAACCTCGATCGCCATAGTCCTGCCATCCCTTCCTGGGGGTAGTGGAGCAGCCCCACCCTACGATCACTGGAGGCTGCGCCCCCAGGCCCCCCAAGGGGGAGGCAGGCCGTTTCTCGACTGCGGGTGCGTCGTGGCTGGTCGCGCCCCGGGACGGAGCCGCTGAAAACCCGGAGGGGCCCGCAACACGCGAGCCCCTCCGGTACGACGAGAACGTCACCTCTTGGACTTGGCCGCCTTCGGCGTAGCCAGCCGGCTACCGCTCCAGTCCTTGCCCACGCTGATGCTCTTGGTCTGGGACAGCCCCGCGGTTGTCGCGGCTTCGGCGATATCGCTCGGCTCCACATAGCCGTCACGGCCGGTCTTCGGCGTCAGCAGCAGAATGCCGCCGCCCTCCTCGACGTACGTGGTGGCATCCACCAGCGCATCCGTCAGGTCGCCGTCGTCGTCACGGAACCAGAGCACCACGGCGTCGGCGACGTCGTCGTACTCCTCGTCCACGAGCTCGCTGCCGATCACTTCCTCAATGGCCTCGCGGAGCTCCTGGTCGACGTCGTCGTCGAAGCCGATCTCCTGGACCACCTGCTCGGGCTGGAACCCCAGCCTGGCGGCCAGGCTCGTCCGCTCCTCCGCGTGGTCCGCGGTCGCGCTCACGGGTTGCCTCCTGATCATGTTTGGTAAAGGTTCAAGCCACGCGCGTGCGCGCAGCATTGGCCGTAGTCCACACGGGCGGGACGGATCGCGCAAGTACCCGGCCGTCGAGACCGCCGAAACGGTGACGATCCTGGCGGTGTCGCCGCAACTCCCGACAGCCAATCACGACTCCGGGTGACACACACCACAGCGTTCTGCCCGCTTTGTGAATTTCGGAACCCTTCGAGGGTACGGGACTCGAATGGCTTTGCGGACCGCGTCACGGGTCGGGCGTATCGTTGCGATTCGCCGGGCTCATCCACGGGGAACCGCGCGAACGCCCCGGTTACCCCTCGGTAGAGGTGACGTTTCCGTTTCCGAGGTACACGATGGGGATCGGTGCGAGCCCCGAGGACAGCGGCGAGAACACCGAGCAAGGACCAAGCAGAGCCGAGAAGAAGAACCGAGAAGAACGGCCTCCCTGAAAGCGAAGGAACAGCGTGGCTTCCGGACCCGATCGCAACCCGATCATCATTGGCGGCCTTCCGAGTCAGGTACCTGACTTCGATCCCGAAGAGACCCAGGAGTGGCTCGATTCCCTCGATGCCGCTGTCGACCAGCGTGGCCGGGAGCGAGCCCGGTATCTGATGTTGCGCCTGATCGAGCGGGCCCGCGAGAAGCGTGTGGCCGTGCCCGAGATGCGCAGCACGGACTACGTCAACACCATCGCCACCAAGGACGAGCCGTTCTTCCCCGGCAACGAGGAGATCGAGCGCAAGATCCTCAACGCGACCCGGTGGAACGCGGCCGTGATGGTGTCCAGGGCCCAGCGCCCCGGCATCGGCGTCGGCGGCCACATCGCCACCTTCGCCTCATCCGCCTCGCTGTACGACGTGGGCTTCAATCACTTCTTCCGCGGCAAGGACGAGGGCGACGGCGGCGACCAGGTCTTCTTCCAGGGCCATGCCTCGCCGGGCATCTACGCACGCGCGTTCATGCTCGACCGCCTCTCCGAGCGGCAGCTCGACGGCTTCCGCCAGGAGAAGTCGAAGTATCCGGACGGACTGTCCAGCTACCCGCACCCCCGCTCGATGCCCGACTTCTGGGAGTTCCCGACCGTCTCCATGGGCCTCGGCCCGCTGGGCGCGATCTTCCAGGCGCGGATGAACCGCTATATGGAGGCACGCGGCATCGCGGACACCTCCAAGTCCCATGTGTGGGCCTTCCTCGGCGACGGCGAGATGGACGAGCCGGAGTCGCTCGGCCAGCTGTCGATCGCCGCACGCGAGGGTCTCGACAACCTGACCTTCGTCGTCAACTGCAATCTCCAGCGGCTCGACGGGCCCGTACGCGGCAACGGCAAGATCATCCAGGAGCTGGAGTCGCAGTTCCGGGGCGCCGGCTGGAACGTGATCAAGCTGGTCTGGGACCGCACCTGGGACCCGCTGCTTGCCCAGGACCGCGACGGTGTGCTGGTCAACAAGATGAACACCACGCCGGACGGCCAGTTCCAGACGTACGCCACCGAGACCGGCGCGTACATCCGCGACCACTTCTTCGGTGACGACCACCGGCTGCGCGCGATGGTCGAGAACATGACCGACGACCAGATCCTGCACCTCGGTCGCGGCGGTCACGACCACCGGAAGATCTTCGCGGCGTACTCTGCGGCCCGCGCCCACAAGGGCCAGCCGACGGTGATCCTCGCCAAGACCATCAAGGGCTGGACGCTCGGCCCGAACTTCGAGGGCCGCAACGCGACCCACCAGATGAAGAAGCTGACGGTCGCCGACCTCAAGGGTTTCCGCGACCGGCTGCACCTGCCGATCTCCGACAAGGAGCTGGAGGACGGCCCGCCGCCGTACTACCACCCGGGTCCCGACTCGGAGGAGATGCAGTACATGCACGACCGCCGCAAAGGCCTGGGCGGTTACGTCCCGACCCGCGTCGTGCGCTCGAAGCCGCTCGCGCTGCCCGAGGACAAGACGTACGCGAGCGTGAAGAAGGGCTCGGGTCAGCAGTCGATCGCCACGACCATGGCGTTCGTACGGCTGCTGAAAGACCTCATGCGGGACAAGGAGATCGGCAAGCGATTCGTGCTGATCGCGCCGGACGAGTACCGCACGTTCGGCATGGACTCATTCTTCCCGAGTGCGAAGATCTACAACCCGCTGGGGCAGCAGTACGAGGCCGTCGACCGCGATCTGCTGCTCGCGTACAAGGAGTCGCCGACCGGGCAGATGCTGCACGACGGCATCTCCGAGGCGGGCTGTACGGCCTCGCTGATCGCGGCGGGCTCGGCGTACGCCACGCACGGCGAGCCGCTCATCCCGGTCTACGTCTTCTACTCGATGTTCGGTTTCCAGCGCACCGGCGACCAGTTCTGGCAGATGGCCGACCAGCTGGCGCGCGGCTTCGTACTCGGCGCGACCGCCGGCCGTACGACGCTGACCGGTGAGGGTCTCCAGCACGCGGACGGCCACTCACAGCTACTCGCCTCCACCAACCCGGGCTGTGTCGCGTACGACCCGGCGTACGGGTTCGAGATCGCGCACATCGTGAAGGACGGCCTTCGCCGGATGTACGGCTCCTCCGAGGAGCACCCGCACGGCGAGGACGTCTTCTACTACCTCACGGTCTACAACGAGCCGATCCAGCACCCGTCCGAACCCGAGAACGTGGACGTCGAAGGCATCCTCAAGGGCATCCACCGCTTCTCGGCAGGCACTTCGGGCTCCATTCCGGCGCAGATCATGGCGTCCGGTGTCGCGGTGCCGTGGGCCGTCGAGGCGCAGAAGATCCTCGCCGAGGAGTGGAACGTCAAGGCGGACGTCTGGTCGGCGACCTCCTGGAACGAGCTGCGGCGCGAAGCTGTGTCGGTGGAGGAGCACAACCTCCTCCATCCCGAGGAGGAGCAGCGACTTCCGTATGTGACGCGGAAGCTGTCGGGCGCCGAGGGTCCGTTCGTGGCCGTTTCCGACTGGATGCGGGCGGTTCCGGATCAGATCTCGCGCTGGGTGCCCGGTACGTACCAGTCCCTGGGGGCGGACGGCTTCGGCTTCGCGGACACCCGCGGTGCGGCTCGCCGCTACTTCCACATCGACGCCCAGTCGATCGTGGTCGCGGTCCTCACGGAACTCGCCCGCGAGGGGAAGGTCGACCGCTCGGCCCTCAAGCAGGCCGTCGACCGGTATCAGCTGCTGGATGTTTCGGCGGCGGATCCGGGTGCCGCGGGAGGCGATGCGTAAGCGCTCCGTTTGGGGGGGGCGGTTCCAAGGTCCGTTTCTTGACTGCAGGTCCGTTGTGGCTGGTCGCGCAGTTCCCCGCGCCCCTAAAGGGGCGCTCCGGAGCCGCCAGTCACCATGCTCACCAGCCACAACGTGCCCGCACCCTCCCACCGGCGGGAGGGGACGTGGGCCGGTGCGTCGTATGCCCGTCGCTCAGGTTCTGTCTCAGGTCACCCGCACGGTGTACCGACACCGGGTCGTACGCCCGGCCTGCGACGGGCTGACGCACCGGCCCACGGCCCCGACCCACCCACCCCAGGGGCGCGGGGAACTGCGCGAGCAACCACACTCAACCCGCACCCGATAATGCGAGCATGGACGAGACATCGGCGCAACTTCGTTGGGAACGACGTACTCAGCGGCCGCTAATGGTGATGGCGGTGGTGTTCGCCGTCGCCTACGCGGTGCCGATCGTTCGGCCCGAGGCCAGTCAGCGCGTGACAGACGCGTGCGAGGCAATGGAGTGGGTCGTGTGGGGAGCCTTCTCCCTCGACTACCTCGTACGGCTCGTACTGGCCGAGCGGCGCGGGGAGTTCGTGCGCACGTACTGGCTCGACCTGTGCGCCGTACTGCTGCCGCTGATCCAGCCGCTACGGCTGCTCAGGGTCGTGGCCACGGTGCTGCTCGTCGGGCAGCGGGCCAGGATGGCCACACAGATCCGGCTCACCACATACGTCGCGGGCGCCGTGGTGGCGCTGATGATGTTCGGCTCGCTCGCCGTGCTGTCCGCCGAACGGGAGTCGCCGGGCGGCAACATCAAGACGATGGGTGACGCGGTGTGGTGGTCGTTCACCACGATGACGACCGTCGGGTACGGCGACCACGCGCCGAAGACCGGCCTCGGTCGCTTGATCGCGGTCGGGCTGATGCTCGCCGGGATCGCCCTGCTCGGGGTCGTCACCGCCAATATCGCGGCCTGGTTCATCGCCCGCTTCGAGTCGGACGACCTGGAGGAGCGACGGCAGACGGCCGCGATCGAGGCTCTCGCGGAAGAGGTACGGGCGCTGCGCGCCCAGGTCGCCGCGCTGTCCGAAACCTCGGGAACCTCGGGGAAGGTCCCCGAGAAGGGCCGTACATAGGGCCCGTATACAGGGCCCTGTATACGGGCCCTGTACAGGTGCCCGCCCCGCGCCCCTGACGGAGCGCGGGGCTCCCTCACGTCCCGCGGACCGCGGATCAGAACATTCCGGCCGCGGGAGTCCCTGCCCCGGCGAGCCAGACGATCGCCAGGACTGTGTCGATCGTGCCCAGCACCACGGCGATCAGTGCCGGTACCGGGCGGGCGCCGCTCCAGCTGCGTCCCATGGCGAGCCAGCCGCAGGCGATCGCCACCGGGCCGAGAATGATGCCCAGCGCGAAGAAGCCGGCGACCGCGCAGATGGCTCCGATGATTCCGAGCGTCGCGCGATCCGGCCCACTCCGTGACCACGTCCGGCTACGTGAGCGGGGGTGCTTGCGCGTGGTGTGTCCGAAGCCCGCCATCATCAACTCCCTGGACTTTTGCTGCCGGTTCGGGCTCGAAGCGGCGAGTACCCCGGTTCGTAATCCCTAGACCCGCTCTCTGGAACCGCAGTTGAATCCGCGGCGCGCCATCCCCCTCCGGCGGCGCGCCGCGGCCTGGCCCGACTGCCGTGGCGTACGGATCAGTTGAACCACTCTGGCCGCCGACAAGGCCCGTACGAAAGTCGTACGGACACCTGTCACCCTGATAGGCGAACGCCCCGCCGGGTGAACTCGACGGGGCGTCAGACTCGGTGGGTGAACGGCGCCCTAGATGTGCCCCGCCCCCGGCCCCGCGGCGTCCGCGTTGGCGCCGCGCTTGGTGAGGAAGGCGACGAGGACCGCGACGGCGGCGACCCCTGCGGCGACCAGGCTGGCCAGGCTCATGCCGGAGATGAACGTGTCGTGGGCGACTTCCGTGATCTTCTCCGCGATCGGGGCCGGGGTGTCCGGCGGAACCGGCGCGGCGCCGACCTGGACCGCCTCGGAGGCCTGGTGGAGCTGGGCCTCGTTGAGCGGCGGAAGCTTGGCGTCCGCCCAGTTGCCCGCGAGGTCGTTGTCGACCTTGGAGGCCATCACGGCGCCGAGAACCGCCGTACCGAGGCTGCCGCCGATCTGCATGGCCGCCTGCTGGAGACCGCCGGCGACACCGGAGAGCTCCATCGGCGCATTGCCCACGATGACTTCGGTGGCGCCGACCATGACGGGCGCGAGTCCGAGGCCGAGGAGGGCGAACCAGATCGACATGACGCCGCTGCCGGTGCCCTTTTCCAGCGTCGACATGCCGTACATGGCGATGGCCGTGCACGCCATGCCGCCCGCGAGCGGGATGCGTGGCCCCACCTTGGTGATCATGGCGCCCGCGAGGGGCGAGCCGACGATCATCATGCCGGTGAGGGGGAGCAGGTGGAGGCCCGCGTCGATGGGGCTCATGCCGTGCACGTTCTGCAGGTAGAAGGTGACGAAGAAGAGGCCGCCCATGAAGGCGATGGCCATGAGCACCATCAGGACCACACCGGCCGAGAGCGGTACGGAACGGAACAGGGCCAGCGGAATCAGCGGTTCCCTGACCTTCGTCTCCCAGAGCGCGAACAGCGCGAAGCCGAGCACGGAGATGCCCAGGAAGGTCCAGGTCATACCGTCGCCCCAGCCCCACTCGGGGGCCTTGATCAGCGCCCAGACCAGGCAGAACATGGCGCCGGAGAGCAGTCCGATGCCGAGCAGGTCGAAGGAGCGCGGCGCGTTCTCGGCACGGTGGTCGGTGAGGATCACCACGCCGAGGACGACGGCCAGGATGCCGACGGGGACGTTGATGAAGAAGACGGACTGCCAGTTGACGTGCTCGACCAGCACGCCGCCGAGGATCGGGCCGCCCGCGGTGGAGGCGCCGATCACCATGCCCCAGATGCCGATGGCCATGTTCAGCTTCTCGGCGGGGAAGGTGGCCCGCAGCAGTCCGAGCGCGGCCGGCATCAGCAGCGCGCCGAACAGGCCCTGGAAGACACGGAACGTGATGACCATGGCGATGGAGCTGGACATCCCGATGACGCCCGAGGCCGCCGCGAACCCCACGACGCCTATGAGGAAGGTCTGCCGGTGTCCGAACCGGTCGCCGAGCTTGCCCGCCGTGATCAGCGTGACGGCGAGCGCGAGGAAGTACGCGTTGGTGATCCACTGGACGTCGGCGAAGGTGGCGCCCAGGTCCGTGGCGATGGCCGGGTTGGCGATGGCCACGATGGTGCCGTCGAGGGCGACCATCATGACGCCTACGGCCACGGTGATGAGGGTCAACCAGGGGTGGCCGCGAAGCCCCCGGTCCGGCGTCCGGTCCGACGGGACGACTGGCGTCTTGTCCCCCGAGCCCGTCGTGTCGACAGTGGTCTGACTAGTCATGCCTTCGAGGCTAATGACAGCCACTGACACTTGACAAACCAATTCACAAGTCGGTAACTGTCACGTCACTCACGGATAGGGTGAGCTGGACAAAAAGGCGTGGGCAAGGCGCGGGCAAGGCTTGGGCAAGGCTAGGGAGCGAGCAAGGCTTGGTGCGAACAGTTCGGACAGTCCGGAAGGGAGGGCCCATGGACACGCTGCCCCGCCCCGGGCTGCGCGAGCGCAAGAAGCAGCGGACCAGGGACGCGCTGGTACGGGCCGCTCTGGAGCTGTTCACGAGCAAGGGGTACGAGCGGACGACGGTCGACGAGATCGCCGAAGCCGTCGATGTGTCACAGCGCACGTTCTTCCGTTACTTCGCGGGGAAGGAGGAGGCCGCGTTCGCCGTCCTGGAGATGACGGAGGCGCACTTCCTCGACCTGGTGCGCGAACGTCCGCCCCACGAGAGCCCTTTGGAGGCGCTGCGCCGGGCCGTCCTGGAGAACTGGGACACCCTGAACGAGACCATTGAGAGCGTCATCCCGGTCGAACTGCACATGCGCACCTTCCAGCTGATCGAGTCGACGCCCGCACTGCTCGCCGTCCATCTGCGCCGCACCGCGGTGCTGGAGGAGAAGCTCGCCCGACTGATCGCCGAGCGTGAGGGCCTGGACGTGGACGCCGATCCGCGACCGCGCGTGGCGGTGGCCGTGTTCAGCGGAGTGATGCGAGTGACCGGGCAGCGATGGAGCGCCGGCGACGACCTCAGCGTCGAGGCGATTCGCGCGCTGATCACCGCTTATCTCGACCAGGTGGGGCCCGCGTTGACCAAAGACTGGAACACACAAGACGAAGCGGGCGGCGACACAGTGTGACGCTTCAACTCGCCTACACAGCGTGACACTTTAACTCCCACTGAGCCCGGTTTGCCCCAATTACCCAGTGAGAAACGTGATCCCCCTCACTCGGTTAACGCGAGACACTCTTGTTCTCTTAGTGTGTCCTCCCAGTGACTTCCTTCGACTCCCCTCCCCAACTCAACGTCTGGCGCGCTCTCCTTGCTCTGGCCGTCGTCTTCGTCATGCTGGCGACCACCGGCTGGACCGTCGTACGCAACCACAGAGCTGCCGCGACGCCGCTCGAGGCCTCCCTCTCCGCCTGGGAACGCGGCAGCATCGGCGGACGCGCGCTGCCGGACCCCGGCGCCGCTCCGGCCCGCCTCGCCCGCTTCTTCGCCTCGCTCGACGTCCACCAGCGCCACCGGCTCGCCGCCCGCCATCCGCTCGCGGTCGGCAATATGAACGGGGCGCCGGTGAGACTTCGCTACCGCGCCAACCACATCGCGCTCGACGAGGCACGCGAGACCGAGCGACAACGCATGCACGACGAACGGCTCTCGCCCGCGGGCCAGCACGAGGCGGGGCGCCGTATGCATCGTTACGAGGACCTGCTGCACAAGGACCGTCAGATCCTCGCCTTCGACCCGCTGGGCGCGGGCCGGATCGCCGAGGTCTTCGGCGACCTGGGCAAAGCGCAGCGCGTCTCGGTCGTCGTTCCGGGCGTCGACACGGACGTACTGAACTTCCAGCGCACCGACCGCGAGTTCTCCGCGCCCGTCGGTATGGCGAGGTCCCTGTACCTGGAGGAGCGCGCGGCGAGCCCGAGTACGCGTACGGCCGTGATCGCCTGGGCCGACTACACGGCGCCCAGCGGGCTGGGCATGGACGCGGCCACCGGCGTACGCGCCGAGGAGGGCGCGGTCCGGCTCAACACGCTCGTACGGACGCTGCCTGGCCGCTCGCCCATCGCGCTGTACTGCCACAGCTACGGCTCCGTGGTCTGCGGCGTCGCCGCGGACACGCTGCCGTCCCGGGTCTCCGACATAGCGGTCGCGGGCAGCCCCGGGATGCGGGTCGCGAACGCCTCGCAGCTGCACACCTCCGCACGGGTGTGGGCCACGCGGGACTCCGACGACTGGATCCAGGACGTGCCCTATATGGAGGTCGGCTGGCTCGGTCACGGCGCCGATCCGGTGTCCTCGGGCTTCGGGGCGCGGGTGCTGTCCGCCTGGGGCGCGAAGGGTCACGCCGGCTATTTCGAGCCGGGTACGGAGAGCCTGCGCAACTTCGCCGAGATCGGCGTTGGCGCGTACCGGGCGGTGAGCTGCGCACACGAGGATGACGTGTGCCAGAAGGGTTTGTCCGACATGGCTGAAGCCGGACGCGCGTAGAGGACGAAGAAACCGCGGTTCGTACGGGGAGGGGACGAAGAAGCGCATGACGCATACGATGGCCCGCATGGGTGACGTACTGGCCGGATTTCATGCCGCCTGGGAGTTCGAGTCCGACTCCGTGCTCATCCGCTTCGAACGGGGGATCCGTACGCCGAAGCTCTTCCAGGCGCTCGGCGAGCGCCGTATCCCCATCGAGGCGATCGCAGCGGTGACGCTGACCCCTGGCAAGCGCGGGACGGTCGTCCTGCGCGCCGAACCGAGACCGGGCGCGGATCCGCTGATGGAGGCGGCGGCGGGACAGCTCAAGGAAGCGTGCGATCCCTACCGTCTGGTGCTCCCCGGCGATCGCGAGACACTCGCCGAGTACTACGCCGACGAACTGCGGGCCCAGCTCGTGCCCGACGACGCGGCCGTGGCGGAGCGCTATCTGGTGAACGCGCCCGAGACGCCGCTGCAGTTCAAGGCGTACGACGGGAAGGCCTCCTTCGACGGCAAGTCGGTGTCCTTCCGCTGGTTCTGGACGGGTGCCTCATCCGCCAAGTGGAAGGCCGGCGACCAGAGTTTCGCGGTCTCGGAGCTGAGCGGCGTCGAATGGCGCTCGCCCGAGGTCTTCGAGGGCCATCTGCGGCTGCTGCATCGCGAACCGTCCGTCGTCCAGCCCACGCAGGCCGACCAGGACCCGGCGGCGGTCGTCTTCGGCCTCGGTTACGGGCCCGTGCACGAGTCGCTGCCCTTCGCGGCCTCGGTCCTCGCGGCGGTACGCGCGGCCGGGCCCCCGGCGAAGAGTGACGGCGCCCCGTCCGCCCGCCACCGCGATCCCGCGGACATCGCCGACCGGATCCGGCACCTTGGTGAGCTGCACCAGGCGGGGCTGGTGACGGACGAGGAGTTCACGTCGAAGAAGGCGGAGTTGCTCGCGGAGCTGTGACGGGACGTGTGGTGACTCGTCGTCATACCGGTCGTACCTGGGTATGAGGTGCGGCCCGGCTCTCAGGTAGGACGCGGTGGTGGGACCTTCGCGCCTACGCTGATCGGGCCATGAGCAATGCAGCGACTCCTCCCGGCCAGGAGCCCCGCGCACCGGCCGAGGAGCGGTCCGGGCCCGGGGTGCGGCATCGTGCGCTCGCCGCGCTGCGTGAGGCCGCGACGGCCTTCGTCCCGCCGAGCGGTGCGGCCGAGCCCCTCCTCGCGCAGGCCCCCAAGCGCTGGATGCGAAGGCTGCCGTACGTGATCGTGCTGGGCTTCGCCGCCGTCCTGGTGCCGGTCACGGCCCAGGTCCTGGGGAGCGACTACGGGGTGAACGACGGTCTCTCCGGGGCGCTCGGCTTCGCCCAGGCCTCGCCACTGCTGCTGGCTGTGCGTCGGCCGCTGACCGCGTGGTGGATCGTCTTCGTGGCAGACGTCATCGGGGCGTTCGTGCTGCTGAACCACGACGACGGCCGGCCCTCTCCCTTCACCGCCATGGTCATCGTGGGCTATCTGGTGCTGTGCCTGGCGCTCTCCCTGCGCGAGCCGCGCCGCACCGTGATCGGCGTGTGGGCGGCCACCGTGGCCGCGAGCCTCATGCTGGGCGCGCTGCGGTCCGTGAACAGCCAGGACACCAGTGTGCTGATGATCGTCCTCAGCGGTGCCGCACTGCTGCTGGGCGCCCTGATACGCGAGCGCGGCGAGACCCGGCGGCGGCTCGTCGAGCAGGAGACGATCAGCGAGGCCGAGCGCGCCCGGCGCACGCTCCTGGAGGAACGGGCCCGTATCGCAAGGGAGTTGCACGACGTGGTGGCCCATCACATGACGGTGATAGCGGTCCAGGCGGACTCCGCGCCATACCGGCTCTCCGGTGTCTCCGACGACGTACGGGCGGAGTTCGAGTCGATAGCCGTCGGGGCCCGTGACTCGCTGGGTGAGATGCGGCGGCTCCTCGAGGTGCTGCGTAGTGAGGACGCGCGGGACGAGCGGGCCCCGCAGCCTGGCCTGGACAAACTGCGTCAGCTCGTCGAGGCGACCAGACGCGGCGGTGTCCCGGTCGAACTGTCGCTTCCGAAGCCGGTTCTCGAGAAGGACGAGGAGGAGTGGTCGAAGGTGTCACCGGCCGTGGACCTGTCCGCGTACCGCATCGTGCAGGAGGCCCTGTCGAACGTGGTGCGGCATGCCCCCGGCGCCCCCACCCAGGTGTCGCTGTCCACCGACGGCCGGCATCTGACGGTGCTCGTCGTCAACGGGCCCGCGGCGAAGCCGGTTTCGGGGCTGGAGTCGAGCGGCACCGGGCACGGCCTGGTCGGCATGGGCGAGCGCGTCCGGCTGGTCGGCGGCACGCTGGATGTCGGACCGCTCCCCGACGGGGGGTTCCGAGTCGCGGCCCGGCTGCCGGTGGCCGAGCCCCCGTCGTCCGCGGAGGAACCCGTGGAACCCCTGGAATCCGTGGATCCAGCAAAGGAGCCCGACACGTCATGACCATCCGCGTGATCATCGTCGACGACCAGGCCATGGTCCGCGCCGGTTTCGCGGCCCTGCTGGCAGCGCAGAGCGATATCGACGTGGTGGGCGAGGCGGCGGACGGCAGAAAGGGCGTCGAACTGGCCCGTGGCACGCGTCCCGACGTCGTCCTGATGGACGTACGGATGCCGGAGATGGACGGTCTGGCCGCGGCGCGCGTGCTGCTGGACCCGCAGGAGGACCACAAGGAGTACATGGACCACGAGGACGCCGTAAGCCGGCCGAAGGTGCTGATGCTCACCACCTTCGACGCGGACGACTACGTGTACGAAGCGCTGCGTGCCGGAGCCTCCGGGTTCCTGCTCAAGGACGCGCCGCCCACCGACCTGATCGCGGCGGTGCGTGTGGTGGCCGCCGGTGACGCGTTGCTCGCCCCGAAGGTGACGCGCCGTCTGATCGCGGACTTCGCGCAGCAGCGCCCCGCCCCGCGCAGGAAACCGGCCGTTCAGCTCGAGGGCCTGACACCGCGTGAGACGGAGGTGCTGGAGCTGGTTGCCCGCGGGCTGTCCAACCAGGAGATAGCGGACCACCTGGTGCTGGCCGAGCAGACGGTGAAGACCCACATAGGCCGCGTCTTGGCGAAGCTGGACTTGCGCGATCGCGCGCAGGCGGTGATCTTCGCGTACGAGTCGGGGCTGGTCACGCCCGGCGACCGGTAGGGCAAGCCGGGCGTGACCACCGGGTTCACCGCCGGCTTGCGTTCACTCCCGGCCGGCTGAGGTGAACGTCATGTCGGCGTACCGGGTTCCGGCCACCTTGGAGGCGATCGGCTCCAGCAGAGCCATGTCCTCCTCGCCGAGGACGATGCGGGTGGCCGCCACGTTCTCCTCGATGCGACTGCGCTTGCGGGTGCCCGGGATCGGGACGACCGGCAGCCCGTGCTTCGCCGCCTGCTGCTGCACCCACGCGAGCGCGATCTGCCCGAGCGAAGCGCTGTGGGAGTCGGCGACCGCGCGTATCGGCTCAAGGAGGGCCACGTTCGCGGCGGCGTTCTCGCCTGTGAAGCGGGGCTGCATACGGCGGAAGTCGTCGGCGGTCAGGTCCTTCTCGGCGTTGGCGAAGGAGCCCGTGAGGAAGCCGCGGCCGAGCGGCGAGTACGGCACCAGGGCCACGCCCAGCTCACGGGCGGCCGGTACGACGCCGGCCTCGATGTCGCGGCTGAACAACGACCACTCCGACTGCACGGCCGCGATCGGATGCACGGCCTGCGCCGCGCGCAGTTCGCCGCCCGTGACTTCGCTGAGCCCAAGGTGCTTGACCTTGCCCTCGCGCACCAGCTCGGCCATGACCCCGACTGTTTCCTCGATGGGGACGCTCGGGTCGCGGCGGTGCATGTAATAGAGATCGATCACGTCGACGTCCAGGCGCTTCAGGCTGGCCTCGACGGCCTGGCGGATGTACGGCGCGTCATTGCGGATGATGCGCTTCGTCGGCTCGTCCGGCGGGATCGCCAGGGCGAACTTCGTCGCGATGACGACCTCGTCGCGGTGGGCCTTGAAGAACGGGGACAGGAATTTCTCGTTCTCGCCCTGGCCGTAGGCATCGGCGGTGTCATAGTGCGTCACGCCCAGTTCCAGCGCGCGCTCCAGGGTGGCCCGTGCCTCGTCGGCGTCCGTCGGGCCGTACGCGAAGCTCATCCCCATGCAGCCGAGGCCCTGTACACCGACCTCGGGGCCGCCCGTGCCGAGTTCCACCTTCGCGATCTTGCTGTCCGTCATCAGGACCTCTCCGACGCCAGGGCACGCCCGGCGTCCGCGTAGAAATTGATCTTTCGGTCGAGTACCGCGAGCGTGTCCTGGAGTTCGGCGATCCGGGACAGGACGTCCTCCCGGGTCGCCTTCAGGAGCTCGAAGCGGTCGCCGTAGGTGTGGTCGCCCTCGCGCACCAGCTCCGCGTACCGCACCATGTCGGCGACCGGCATGCCGGTCAGCCGGAGCTTGCCGACGAGGTCGAGCCAGTCCAGGTCGCGGTTGCTGTAGCGGCGCTGGCCGGTGTGCGAGCGGTCGATGTGCGGCATCAGCCCGATGCGCTCGTACCAGCGCAGGGTGTGCGCCGTCAGACCGGTGAAGGCGACGACCTCGCTGATCGTGTACTTGTCCTGTCCGTCCGGGCGTCGGTCGACCTGCCGCGGGCCGGCGCAACTGTCGGTCCTGGTAGTACTCGTGGTCTCCATCACCGTCATGGCCTCCACGCTAAAACCTTGGAGTGCGCTCCAAGCAAGCGAATACCAAGCGAATACGGTGAGAAAACCGGAGGACGTGACGTGAGTGCTGTGATTAGCGTGCGGGACATGAGTCTCGTACGGCGTGCCACGGTCGAGGACGCGGAAGAAGTGCTCCGGCTGCGTCAGGTGATGATCGACTCGGTCTTCAGCGCGGACGGTTCAACCGAGTGGCACGCCGAGTCCCTGCCCACCGTACGCGCCAGACTCGCCGATGCGGACGGGGACTTCGCGGCCTTCGTCGTCGACCACCCCGACCGGGCGGACGCGCTCGCGGCGCTCGTCGTCGGGACCCTCGAGTACCGGATCGGGCGGGCGGGCAATCCGCATGGCCGCGTGGGGTACGTCTTCAGCGTGGCCACCGACCCGGACGCGCGGCGCCGCGGGTACGCGCGCGCGTGCATGGAGAGCCTCCTCGACTGGTTCCGCGAGAAGGGCGCCGCCCACGTCGATCTGAACGCCTCCGCCGAGGCCGAGCCGCTGTACGCGTCGATGGGTTTCGTGCGTAAGCCCGACCCCTCGATGCGGCTGAGGCTGTGAGCCGCATAACCTCGTACGCATGTCTCTGCACAGCCTGGCGTTGATCGAGAACTGGCCGGTGCCCACCGCCGCCGCGGCCGTCGTACGCGCGGACGGCACCGTCCTCGGCTCGTACGGCCCGACCGGGCACCGCTTCCCGCTGGCCTCGGTCACCAAGCCACTCGCCGCGTACGCCGTGCTGGTCGCGTACGAGGAGGGGGCGATCGAGCTGGACGAACCGGCGGGCCCGCCCGGCTCCACGGTCCGACATCTCCTCGCCCACACCTCCGGGCTGGGCTTCGACGAGCACCGGGTGACGTCGGCGCCCGGGGAGCGGCGGCTGTACTCCAACGCGGGGTTCGAGGCGCTGGGAGATCATGTCGCGAAGGCGGCGGACATCCCGTTCGCGGACTACGCCCGGCAGGCGGTGCTGGAGCCGCTGGGCATGACGTCGACGACGCTCGACGGCTCGCCCGCCAAGGACGGCGTCTCGACCGTCGACGACCTGGTGCGCTTCGCGGCCGAGGTGCAGGCGCCGCGTCTCCTCGACCCGCGGACGGTCGCCGAGGCGATGACGGTCCAGTACCCCGGCACGAAGGGCGTCCTTCCGGGGTACGGCCACCAGAACCCCAACGACTGGGGCCTGGGCTTCGAGATACGCGACTCCAAGTCCCCCCACTGGACGGGCAGTTCGTCCTCCCCGCGGACCTTCGGTCACTTCGGCCAGTCCGGTACGTTCCTGTGGATCGACCCGGACGCGCGCGCGGCCTGTGTCGCGCTGACGGACCGGGCGTTCGGGCCGTGGGCGATCGAGGCCTGGACGCCGTTCACGGACGCGGTGCTGGCCGAGCTGTAGCGCGGTCGGCAGCGATGGTCTCGCTCTCTCCCTCCGTGTCGATGTGCGGCAGGACCTTGTCCAGCCACCGGGGCGTCCACCAGGCGTGCCGGCCCAGCAGGGTCAGTACCGCGGGCACCATGAGCAGGCGGACCACCGTGGCGTCGATGAGCACGCTGACGGCGAGGCCCAGGCCCAGCATCTTGACCACGATGTTGTCGCTGACGATGAAGGCCGCGAAGACGCTCACCATGATCAGTGCCGCGCAGGTGATCACGCGCGCGGTGATCTCCAGCGCATGGGCGACCGAGGCCTTGGCATCCCCCGTGCGCAGCCATGCCTCGTGCACGCGGGACAGCAGGAAGATCTCGTAATCCATGCTCAGTCCGAAGATGATGGCGAACATCATCATCGGCACATAGCTCTCGATGGGCACCCTGCCGTTGACGCCCAGCGCGGGCCCGCCCCAGCCCCACTGGAAGACGGCGACGACGACGCCGTACGAGGCCGCGATCGACAGGACGTTGAGGACGGCCGCCTTGAGGGCCACGAGCAGGCCGCGGAAGACCGCGAGGACGATCAGGAAGGCCAGGGCGACCACCACGCCGATGATCAGCGGCAGCCGGCTCGCGACGATGTCGCGGAAGTCGACCTGCGCGGCCGTCGTCCCGGTGACGTAGCCCTTGGCGCCGGTGCCGGAGACCGCCGCTGGCAGGGTGTCGTCGACGAGCCGGTTCACGAGGTCCGTGGTGTCCGCGTTCTGCGGGGACGCGGCCGAGTAGACGGTGCCGAGCAGGACGTCTCCGTCCTTCGTCGGCGTCAGTGGCGTGACGAATGAGGTTCCGGACACGCCGTTCAGGGTCTGCTGGGCGTGCGAGGTGAGATCCGAGCGCTGTGAGTCCGGTACGGAGGTCTGGTCGATGACGACGGTGAGGGGCCCGTTGGAGCCGGGGCCGAACGCGTCGGTCATCAGGTCGTAGGCCCGCCGGTCGGTGAAGGACGTGGGGTCGGCGCCGTCGCCGATGTGGCCGAGCTGGATCGCGAACACGGGGATGGCCAGCACCGCGATGGTGGCGAGGCCCGCCGCCAGGAACTGCAGGGGTCTGCACTCCACGCGCTGGGCGTAGCGGTGCCAGGTACCCCGGGCCTCGGTACCGTCCTCGGCACCGGTCTCGGCGACCGGGCGGCGCACCGTGTAGCGGTCGATACGCCGGCCGATGAGTCCCAGCAGGGCGGGGACCAGGGTGAGCGCACCGAGGACGGCGGAGACGACCGTGACGGCAGCGGCCAGGCCGAGTTTGCCGATGAAGCTCACGCCGGACGTGTACAGGCCCATCAGGGCGACGATCACCGTGGTTCCGGACACCAGCACCGCACGTCCGCTGGTGGCGTTGGCGTGGCCGGCGGCGCGCACCGGGTCCGCGCCGTCCATGAGGTTCTGCCGGTGACGAGTGATCAGGAAGAGCGCGTAGTCGATACCGACGCCGAGGCCGATCATCGTGGCGAGGGTGGGTGACACCGTGGCGAACGTGAACGCGATGGCGAGCAGCCCGAGGCAGGCGAGTCCGCCGACCACGCCGATCAGCGCGGTGATCAGGGGCAGTCCGGCGGCGATCACACTGCCGAAGCCGATGAGCAGGACGACGACGGCGACCGCGAAGCCGATCAGCTCACTCACCCGGTCGTCGGCGTCGGGTCGCGCCAGCTCGCCCAGCGATCCGCCGTACTCGACCTCGGCGCCGGCGTCCCTGAGCGGCTCGACGGCGTCGTCGACTCCGTCGAGGTAGCCGTCGCCGAGGAGGGACGGCTGCTCGTCGAAGCGGATGGTGACGTAGGCGGTCCTCCCGTCGGAGGACACCGGGCCGACGTTCGAGGAGGTGGCGTCCAGCGGGTTCTGCACGGACAGGACGTGCGGCAGTTTCTGCAGGTCGGCGACGGTGGTCGACATCTGTGAGCCGAGCGAGGTCAGGGCCTTGTCGTCGTCGTGCAGGACGATCTGGCTGCTGTAGCCGCCGGCCTGCGGATCGTGCTCCTTGAGGACGTCCAGGCCCTCCTGGGACTGCACGTCGGACAGGGCGAAGTCGTCGGAGTACGTCCCGCCGTTGAGGTGGTTCAGTGCCTGCAGCCCGCCGAGGGCCACCAGCCAGGCGACGATCACGATCACGAAGTGGTGGGCGCACCACTCCCCCAGCCGACGCAGGCCCCCCTTCGGTGCCTTGCCCCGTCCCTCTGTGCCTTCGCGGTTGGCCATGGCCTCGGCTCTTCTCTGCCGAGCGAGTGTCCGACCCGACCATTGGACGCCTCTTGGATCACTCCCGCATCTCAGGCCCCACGTTCGGTCCAACAGCCGCTAGCCGGCCATCTCCCAGATCAGCAGCTCCGCCGCGCTCACGCCCACCGCCTCCAGGTCTTTCGCGTCAGTGAGCCGCGCCGAGTCGCCGGGGCCCAACTCCGTCCCGTCGAGCAGTACTTCGCCGCGTACAGCATGGATGTAGACGTACGCCCCGTCCGGCACAGCCGTCCGCTCCCCCGCCCCCAGCCGCCGCACATGCAGCATCGCCCCCGCCTCCGGAACCGCGTACGGCGTGGAGTCCGCGATGCCGTGGACGATCTCGTACGCGGGATCGCCGCCCGGCGACAGCGGGGCGAGCCACATCTGGACGAAGACCAGCGGCTCGGCGCCGTCGTTGCGCTCCACGTGCCGTACACCGCCCGCCGAGCTGAGCCGCTGCACGTCCCCGGGACGGACCACCGACTCGTGGCCCGCCGAGTCCCGGTGCGTCAGCTCGCCCGAGACGACCCAGGTCACTATCTCCGTGTGACTGTGCGGATGCTCGTCGAAACCCGCACCGGGCGCGAGCCGCTCCTCGTTGCAGGCGATGACCGCGCCGAAACGGAGGTTGTCGGGGTCGTAGTGGGGCCCGAAGGAGAAGGCGTGCAGGGACTCGATCCCGGCCGCCGGGTCGCCTCCGCGGTAGCGCTCGCCAGAGCGCCGTACGTCAATCACACGGCCCACCGTAGACCCGCGGCCACCCTCATCTGAGACCCGCCGCCGCACACTCCCGTCCGGATAAGGCAGTCTTGTCCCGTGCCCGAACCCGAATCCCACGCCACCAAAGCCGCTGCGCACGCCGCTCACGCGCACGCCGCGACCCTGAAGCGGCTGGAGAAGTCCTCCGGAAGTCTCGCCGCGCAGGCCATCGCGCGCATGGACGAGACGCTGCCGTGGTACCGGGCGATGCCTCCGGAGAACCGGTCGTGGATCGGGCTGGTCGCCCAGGCCGGTATCGCCGCCTTCACCGAGTGGTTCCGGCATCCGGACGCCCCGCAGGCCATCTCCACCGACGTCTTCGGCACCGCACCCCGCGAGCTGACGAGGGCGATCACGCTGCGCCAGACCGTGGAGATGGTGCGTACGACCATCGAGGTCATGGAGTCCGCGATCGACGAGGTCGCGGCCCCCGGCGACGAGTCCCTTCTGCGCGAGGCCCTCCTCGTGTACGCCCGCGAGATCGCCTTCGCCACCGCCCAGGTGTACGCACAGGCCGCCGAGGCACGCGGTGCCTGGGACGCCCGGCTGGAGTCGCTGGTCGTCAACGCCGTTCTGTCCGGCGAGGCCGACGAGGGAGCCGTCAGCCGGGCCGCGGCCCTCGGCTGGAACTCGCCCGAGCATGTGTGCGTGGTGCTGGGCACGGCGCCCGACGGTGACAGCGAGCTGACCGTCGAGGCGATCCGGCGGGCCGCCCGGCACGCCAAGCTCCAGGTCCTCACCGGCGTTCTTGGCGACCGGCTCGTCGTCATCGCCGGTGGCAGTGACGATCCTCTGGGGGTCGCCAAGTCACTGATCGGGCCGTATGCGGCGGGACCGGTGGTGGCGGGACCCGTCGTACCCGATCTGCTCGCCGCGACCCGGTCCGCGCAGGCCGCCGCCGCCGGGCTCAAAGCGTGTTTTGCCTGGCAGGACGCCCCGCGGCCGGTGTTGGCGGACGATCTGCTGCCGGAGCGCGCGATCGCCGGCGACCCCGCGGCGCGCGAGCAATTGGTGGAGGAGATCTACAGACCACTGGAGGAGGCCGGGTCCGCTCTCCTGGAGACTCTGAGCGTGTATCTGGAGCAGGCGAGCAGTCTGGAGGGCGCCGCCAGGATGCTCTTCGTTCACCCGAACACCGTGCGCTACCGGCTTCGACGTGTGACTGACGTCACCGGCTGGTCACCCTCCGATGTACGATCCGCCTTCACACTCCGGATCGCGCTGATCCTGGGGCGTCTGGCCGATGGAGATCCCCAGCTCTAGGCTTTTGTCGGGGCTCCACAAAACCCCCTGCTGTTCTTCGTCCCTGTCCCCACGGGCGGCGTGGGCCGTCCACAAGAGAGAGTGTGAGAGTGCTCGTACTCGTCGCTCCCGGCCAGGGCGCCCAGACGCCCGGCTTCCTGACCCCCTGGCTCGAACTCCCCGGCGCCGCCGACCGTCTCGGAACGTGGTCGGACGCCATCGGACTCGACCTTGCCCACTACGGCACGCAGGCCGACGCGGACGCGATCCGCGACACGGCGGTGGCGCAGCCGCTCCTCGTCGCGGCCGGACTCCTGTCGGCGTCCGCGCTCGGCGAGGTGGCACCGAGTGCCGTCGCGGGCCACAGCGTCGGCGAGATCACAGCCGCCGCCTTCGCGGGCGTACTGGACGACACGGCCGCCCTGGAACTCGTACGCAAGCGCGGTCTGGCCATGGCCGAGGCCGCCGCGATCACCGAGACCGGCATGTCGGCGCTGCTCGGCGGTGACCCCGAGACGACGATCCCGCATCTGGAGAAGCTCGGCCTGACCCCGGCGAACGTGAACGGCGCCGGTCAGATCGTCGCCGCCGGCACCATGGAGGAGCTGGCGGCTCTGGAGGCCGACAAGCCCGAGGGTGTACGACGCGTGGTGGCCCTCAAGGTCGCCGGCGCCTTCCACACGCACCACATGGCCCCCGCGGTCGCGAGCCTGGAGCAGGCCGCGGCGGAGCTGTCGCCGGCCGACCCGAAGATCACGTACGTCTCGAACAAGGACGGCCAGGCCGTCGCCACCGGCGCGGAGGTGCTGTCCCGCCTGGTCGGGCAGGTCGCCAACCCGGTCCGCTGGGACCTGTGCATGGAAACCTTCAAGGCGCTGGGCGTGACCGCGCTGGTCGAGGTGTGCCCCGGCGGCACGCTGACCGGTCTCGCCAAGCGCGCGCTGCCCGGTGTGAAGACGCTGGCGCTCAAGACCCCTGACGACCTCGACGCTGCTCGCGAGCTCATCGCCGAGCACGCTGCCTGACAAGGAGCCCGAGAGCATGTCGAAGATCAGGCCCAGCAAGGGCGCCCCGTACGCACGGATCATGGGCGTGGGCGGCTACCGTCCCACCCGGGTCGTGCCGAACGAGGTGATCCTCGAGACGATCGACTCCTCCGACGAGTGGATCCGCTCGCGCTCCGGCATCGAGACCCGTCACTGGGCCTCCGACGAGGAGACCGTCGCCGCGATGTCCATCGAGGCCTCCGGCAAGGCGATCGCCGACTCCGGGATCACGGCCGAGCAGATCGGCGCCGTGGTCGTCTCGACCGTCTCGCACTTCAGCCAGACCCCGGCCGTCGCCACCGAGATCGCCGACAAGCTCGGCACGAACAAGGCCGCCGCCTTCGACATCTCGGCGGGCTGCGCGGGCTTCGGCTACGGCATCACGCTCGCCAAGGGCATGGTCGTCGAGGGTTCGGCAGAGTACGTACTTGTCATCGGCGTCGAGCGCCTTTCCGACCTCACCGACCTGGAGGACCGGGCGACGGCCTTCCTGTTCGGTGACGGCGCGGGCGCGGTCGTCGTCGGCCCCTCGCAGGAGCCGCACATCGGCCCGACCGTCTGGGGCTCCGAGGGCGACAAGGCGGACACGATCAAGCAGACCGTGCCGTGGGACCGTTTCCGGATCGGTGACGTGTCCGAACTGCCGCTCGACTCCAAGGGCGACATCAAGTTCCCTGCGATCACGCAGGAGGGCCAGGCGGTGTTCCGCTGGGCCGTGTTCGAGATGGCGAAGGTCGCTCAGCAGGCGCTGGACGCGGCCGGAATCACCCCGGACGACCTGGACGTCTTCATTCCCCACCAGGCCAACGAGCGGATCATCGACTCGATGGTGAAGACACTCAAACTGCCGGAGCACGTCACGGTCGCGCGTGACGTGCGCACCACCGGCAACACTTCGGCCGCCTCGATCCCGCTCGCTATGGAGCGGCTCCTGGCGACCGGCGAGGCGAAGAGCGGCGACACCGCGCTCGTCATCGGTTTCGGGGCGGGTCTCGTGTACGCCGCGACGGTCGTTACCCTCCCCTAGGCACCCCGTGCCAGGTCCCCCTCGGACCCGGTGCGGACAGCAACACCTGCCGCTGACGCGGCGGGCGCCACACCCTCTGGATATCTACGAAGGAGCGCCTCACATGGCCGCCACTCAGGAAGAGATCGTCGCCGGTCTCGCCGACATCGTGAACGAGATCGCCGGGATCCCCACCGAGGACGTCCAGCTGGACAAGTCCTTCACCGACGACCTGGACGTCGACTCGCTGTCCATGGTCGAGGTGGTCGTCGCCGCCGAAGAGCGCTTCGACGTCAAGATCCCGGACGACGACGTCAAGAACCTCAAGACGGTCGGCGACGCGACCGAGTACATCCTCAAGCACCAGGGCTGAGCAGGCCGCTGAGCCCCGGGCGCTGAAGGCCCCGCCACCCGGCGGTGGCGCCGCTGATCCTCGTAAACGTTGGAGAAAGAATTCCCGTGAGCCCGACCAATCGCACCGTGGTCGTCACCGGTATCGGCGCAACCACACCGCTGGGTGGCGACGCAGCCTCGACCTGGGAGGGTCTGGTCGCCGGTCGTTCCGGTGTCAAGGCCCTGGAGCAGGAGTGGGCCGCCGAGCAGGCGGTCCGTATCGCGGCCCCGGTCGCCGTGGAACCGACCGAGGTCATTCCCCGGCCGCAGGCCCGTCGCCTCGACCGCTCGGCGCAGTTCGCGCTGATCGCGGCCAAGGAGGCCTGGGCGGACGCCGGTTACACCGACAAGGCTGGCGAAGGCGGGGACGTCGACCCGAACAGGCTGGGCGCGGTCATCGCCTCCGGCATCGGCGGCGTCACCACCCTCCTCGACCAGTACGACGTACTGAAGGAGAAGGGCGTACGCCGCGTCTCCCCGCACACCGTTCCGATGCTGATGCCTAACGGCCCGTCCGCCAACGTGGGTCTCCTCGTGGGAGCCCGCGCCGGTGTGCACACCCCGGTGTCCGCCTGCGCGTCGGGCGCCGAGGCCATCGGCTACGCGATCGAGATGATCCGCACCGGCCGCGCCGACGTGGTCGTCGCCGGTGGCACGGAGGCGGCCATCCACCCGCTGCCCATCGCCGCGTTCGGCAACATGATGGCGATGTCCAAGAACAACGACGACCCGCAGGGTGCCTCGCGCCCCTACGACACGGCGCGCGACGGCTTCGTCCTCGGTGAAGGCGCGGGCGTCATCGTCCTCGAGTCGGCCGAGCACGCCGCCAAGCGCGGTGCCCGCGTCTACGCGGAGGCGGTCGGCCAGGGCATCTCCGCCGACGGCCACGACATCGTGCAGCCGGAGCCCGAGGGCCTCGGCATCTCGCACGCCCTGCAGAACCTGCTCGACAACACCGACCTCAACCCGGCCGAGATCGTGCATGTGAACGCGCACGCCACCTCGACCCCGGCCGGCGACGTCGCCGAACTGAAGGCGCTGCGCAAGGTCTTCGGTGACGACGCCGACCACTTCGCGGTCTCCGGCACCAAGTCGATGACGGGGCACCTCCTCGGTGGCGCGGGCGGCGTGGAGTCGGTGGCGACGGTGCTCGCCCTGTACCACCGGGTGGCTCCGCCGACCATCAACATCGAGAACCTCGACCCGGAGGCCGAGGCCAACGCCGACATCGTCCGCGGCGAGGCCCGCAAGCTCCCCGTCGAGGGCCGCATCGCCGCCCTGAACGACTCGTTCGGCTTCGGCGGACACAACGTGGTGCTGGCGTTCCGGACCGTCTGATCCGGCTGATTCCAGCCGCCGCAGAGCGATTTCCGGTCGTACGCAGTGTGATGTGCGTCTACGCGTGCGAAGGGCCCCACCGTCTGGTGGGGCCCTTCGCACGTGTTTGAGCAGGCGTCAGACCACTTGGTGGAGCCAGCGCACGGGGGCGCCCTCTCCCGCGTACCGGAAGGGCTCCAGTTCGTCGTCCCAGGGCTTGCCGAGGAGCTTGGTGAGTTCGGACTCCAGTTCCGTCTCGCCGCTCTGGGCGCGGACGAGGGCGGCGCGCAGCCGGTCCTCGGGGATCAGGATGTCGCCGTGGATTCCGGTGACGGCGTGGAAGATACCAAGGTCAGGGGTGCAGCTGTAGCGCTCGCCCTCGTCGGTGGCGGACGGCTCGGCGGTGACCTCGAAGCGCAGCATCTGCCAGCCGCGCAGTGCCGAGGCCAGTTTGGAGGCGGTGCCGGCTTCTGCCTGCCAGGAGAACTCGGATCTCCAGGTGCCAGGCGCCGCGGGCTGCCGGATCCAGTCGAGGTTGACGCGAGTGCCGAGCACGCCCGCGACTGCCCATTCGACGTGTGGGCACAGCGCACGCGGCGCGGAGTGCACGTAGAGAACTCCACGTGTCGTCACTGGGACCTCCGGGCAGAGCGGGACATCTTGTAACTTGGCGGAACCTCGGTGGCAGGCAGCCACGTGGCGAGGCTACCGCGCGAGGGCGCAAGGAGTGTGACGTACCGTCGGTCCCAGCGCCCCGAAACACCTAGGTTTCACCCGGCGGGACGCGCGTTCGGAGTGTCGGCCGGGGGTCCGGGGGTTGCCCCCCGGGAAAACACAGCCACCCGGCGGGACTCGCGTTCGGAGTGTCGGCCGGGGGTCCGGGGGTTGCCCCCCGGGAAAACACAGCCACCCGGCGGGACGCGCGTTCGGAGTCTCGGCCGGGGGTCCGGGGGTTGCCCCCCGGGAAAACACAGCCACCCGGCGGGACCCGCGTTCGGATTCTCGGACGAGGGTCCGGCCCGCGGCGTAGCCGCAAACGGACTACGCGTCCTCCGGAAAAACACAGCTACTCGGAGGACGCCAGAACGACGGGTTACCGTTGCACGACTAGCGAGGGGATCCGGGAATGCGGAAGCGTAGATACCGATCACGTGCCGTTGCCGTCACAGCGGCGGCGGCACTTCTGGGCATCGTGGGGACGGCCGGCTGCGACGCGGTCGGCGGCAACGAAGCTGCCCCCACCGGTAGCACCTCGCGGTCGAAGCCGTCCACGGAACCCACCACCTGGGACCTCAGCCCGAACTCGATCGCTGCGGTCGGCGACTCCATCACGCGTGCCTTCGACGCCTGCGAGGCGCTGTCCGACTGCCCCAAGGTCTCATGGGCGACCGGCACCGACGCGAAGGTCGACAGTCTCGCGCTGCGGCTGCTCGGGAAGTCCGGGGCCGCCCAGCGGAGCTGGAACTACGCGAAGACCGGCGCCCAGATGGCCGAGCTGGACGACCAGTTGGCCCAGGCGGCGACGAGGAAGCCGGAACTGGTGACGGTGCTGGCCGGCGCCAATGACGCCTGCCAGCCGACGGTGACCGCCATGACATCAGTACCGGAGTTCCGCGCCCAGTTCGAGGACGCGATGAACACGCTGCGCGAGGCGTCGCCCAAGACCCAGGTGTTTGTGGCGAGCGTGCCCGATCTGAAGCGGCTGTGGTCGATCGGCCGGACCAGCGAGCTCAGCAAGGAGATGTGGAAGCTGGGCATCTGCTCCTCGATGCTGGCGGACCCGGACGACCTGGGCACGGCGGCGATGTCGCGGCGCGACAGGGTGCAGGACCGGGTCAAGGAGTACAACGCCGTGCTGGAAGACGTGTGCGAGAAGGACGAGCGGTGCCGCTTCGACGGCGGGGCCGTCTACAAGTACCGGTTCGACGCAGCGCAGTTGAGCACCGTGGACTGGTTCCACCCGAGCACCAGCGGCCAGAAACTGCTGGCGGAGATGGCGTATCGCGTGGTGACGGCGCCGAAGCCGGACGACTTGAAACTGCCGACCGGCTGACGGACGCGGCGCGCGCAGGGGCTCGCAAGGGCCCCTGCACCGTCACACGTCGATCGTCGTCGTGACCCGAAGGTCCGCGATCGACCGCCCCGCCTCCACCTCGTACGAACCCTTCACGAACGCCCACGAGTTCGCGGTCTCGTCCCAGATCTCGAAGGCCCGGCGCGGAAGTTCGACACCGACCTCGACGCTCTCACCGGGCCCGGCCTCGACACCCGCGAACCCGGCGAGCCACCGCACCGGCCGCTCGGCGTCGGCCTCCGTCGGCGCGAGGTAGACCTGGACGACCTCGCGGCCCACGCGCGTACCGGAGTTGGTGACGCGGACCGTGGCAGTGCCGCCCTCGACCTTGACCGACTCGTACGTCCAGTCGGTGTAGCCGAAGCCGTGGCCGAAGGCGTACGAGGGGGTCCTGCCCTCCTTCTGCCAGGCGCGGTAGCCGATGAACACGCCCTCGGTGTAAGGGAGTTCGCCGTCGACCGGGGTGACCTGGGTGACCGGGGCGTCCGTCAGCGAGCCCCAGGTGGTGGGCAGCCGGCCGCCCGGTTCGTACGCGCCGGTGAGCACGTCCGCCAGCGCGGCGCCGCCCTCCTGGCCGGGGAACCAGTCGAGCAGGACGGCGGCGACTTCGTCACGCCAGGGAAGTTCCACCGGGGAGCCGGAGTTGACGACCACGACGGTGTTCGGGTTGGCGGCGGCGATCGCGCGGACGAGGTCGTCCTGGCGGCCGGGGAGCCGCAGGTCCTTCCGGTCGAAGCCCTCGGACTCCACGCGTTCTGTGGTGGCGACCACGACGACGGCGGTGTCGGCGGCGCGGGCGGCTTCGGCCGCCTCGGCGATCAGTTCGTCGGGGTCGCGCTGCGGCTCCTGGTGGGCGAGGGTGAAGGCGATGACCTTCATGGTGACGCTCTCGGGCAGGGTCACGACGTACTTGAGAGACACCTCCACCGGCTCGCCCGCCCGCAGTTCGGCCTCGGCGCGCGGCGCTGGGGGCGCGAAGTAGGCCTGGAACGGGTCGGCGCCCTCGGCGGGGAGCTGGGGCCCGTCGAAGTGGGTGGTGCCGTCCACCTTCAGCGTGAACTCGCCCAGGCCCCGGACGCCGAACGTGTGCGGGCCGCTCTCACGCGGGGTGAAAGTGCCGGTCAGCTCGACGCTGTGCAGGGTGTCGTAGGTGACGCCCTCGGGGAGGTCGTTGCCCATCCACTGGAGGTGGCCACTCGGTACAGGGGCAGTCCCGATGACGTTGCCGTCGACGTCCCGGCAGTCGGCGCGCAGCTCGAACCCCTTGTCGGCAGCGGCGAGTTCCTCGTTCGGGTCGGCCCCGATCGCGTACGTCAGGCTGCCCTCGGGCAGGGCGGCGGTGAGTCCGTCGAGCGGTGAGACGATACGGGCGGGGAAGACGGTGGCGGACCCCCCGCCGAGAACGCGGGCGTCGCGGGCGGCGGCGCCGATCAGGGCGACCCGGTGTCCTTCAGGGAGCGGAAGGGCGCCTTCATTGCGTACGAGGACGAACGAGCGGCGGGCGATCTCGCGGGCCAGGGCCTCGCCGTCGACCGTCCCGGGCAGCTCGGTCACGGCGGGCTCGGCGCCCTCCAGGATGCCGGTGCGGGCGGCGAGCCGCAGCACGTTCCGTACCGCCGCGTCGATCTTGGCCTCTGCGACCCGGCCTTCCCGTACTGCCTGGGCGAGAGCCGCGCCGTACACGGTCTGAGGGCCGGGCATCGCGATGTCGAGGCCGCCGTCGATGGCGGCGACGGTGGACCGGGCGGCCGTCCAGTCGGAGACGTTGATGCCGTCGAAGCCCCATTCACCGCGCAGGATTTCGTCGACGAGCCGGCGGTGCTCGGTCATCGTCGTGCCGTTGACCGAGTTGTAGGCGGTCATGACGCCCCAGGGGTGGGCGCCGGCGACGATGGCCTCGAAGGGGGCCAAGTAAAGCTCGCGCAGGGCGCGTTCGGAGACCAGGTTGTTCACCGTGAAGCGGTCGGTCTCGGCGTCGTTCGCGACGAAGTGCTTGACGGTGGTGCCGACGCCGCCCTCCTGCACACCGGCGACGTACCCGGTTCCGATCCGCCCCGTCAGATACGGGTCCTCGCTGTACGCCTCGAAGTGGCGCCCGCCGAGCGGCGACCGGTGCAGGTTGACGGTGGGCGCGAGCAGGACGTGCACGCCCTTGCGGCGGGCCTCCTGGGCGAGTAACACCCCTGCCCTGCAGGCGAGTTCAGGATCCCACGTGGCGGCGAGCGCGGTCGGGGACGGCAGCGCGACGGACGGGTCGTCGGCGGTCCAGCGCACGCCTCGTACGCCGATCGGGCCGTCGGACATGACCAGGGACTTCAGCCCGATCTCGGGCAGCGCGGGCAGGGACCAGGTGTCCTGACCGGCGAGCAACCGTGCCTTCGCGTCGAGATCGAGCCTGCCGAGTGCGGCTTCGACCACGGCTTCGCGCGCCCGGTCGGCCGGGTGGACGGCCTCGTTGGCCGGGGGACTGCCCTGGTTCGCGCGGGAGCTGCCCTGATTGCCCTGCGTTTCCGCCATGCCGGTGTCTCCTCATTGACGACGTCCGTGCCGTCCGTCCATCGTGCACGTGTCACCTGTAGACAGGTAGGTTCCGTTATCCTGCCGTTATATGAATCTTCACGCACGTCGTGTGCATGTCGTACGGTGGCCATATGACGACGACCAGGGCAATCAAGGGTGCCGAGCGGCGTGCGGAGATTCTCCGGGCCGCTCTGGAGGTGATTGCCGAGCGTGGGTACCGGGGGGCGAGCCTGAGTGCGGTCGCCGAGCGGGTGGGGCTCACCCAGCAGGGGCTGCTGCACTACTTCCCGACGAAGGAGGCCATGCTCGTCGCCGTCCTGGAGGAGCGCGACCAGTGGGACGCGATGCCGGACTCCCACTGGCGCCTCGACCTGCTCGCCTCGCTCGTCGACTACAACGCGATGCGGGCGGGCATCGTGCAGACCTTCTCGGCACTGCTCGGCGAGAGCGTGACCGAGGAGCATCCGGCACGCGAGTTCTTCACCGGCCGGTACGAGAACGTGCGGGCGAACATGGCCGGGGTGCTGCGCTCCGAGTACGGCGAGCGGCTGCCGAGCGGACTCACACCGGAGCGGGCGGCTCCGCTGCTCGTCGCGGTGATGGACGGGCTTCAGTACCAGTGGCTGCTGGCTCCGGAGAAGGTGGACATGCCCGGTGCGTTCCGGGACTTCCTCACGCTGCTTGGTGAGAAGGAGAGTTAAGGAGAGCTGAGGGCGCCGACGGCTTCCGGGGCTGACGGTTTCGGCGACCGTGCCCCATGGCGTACGCCCCATCCGTCACGCGATACTTCCGCGACCCCGCGTTTCGCGTGACGGAAGGACCTGAACTCCCTTGACTTATATACGTGTTCGGCTTGGCACCCTTGGAGTGGCGGCCGTTCTCGCAGGCCTCGCGACCCCGCCCGCCCTGGCCGCGCCCGCCGAGGAGCCCACGGCTGCCGGGCCCACCGTGGAGGAACAGCGCCTCGACAGGGCGGCGCCCCAGGAGATCCTGCGCCGCTCCGGATTCGACGCGGTGGCACCGGAGTTGGCGCGGACGCTGGGCAAGGTGCGGTCGTATGCGGAGGCTGAGCGGGTGGTCGTACGGCAGGGTTCGCGGCTGTGGCAGCGGGCCGTGGACCGGGCCCAGGGCCGGGGTCCTGCGGGCGGTGACCTGAGCCGGGACGACGACCGGCCGCTGTACTGGGCGCGGCTCGGGATGACCCGAGAAGTACGCCAGTGGGAGCCGGAGTTCGGCCTGACCGATGCCCAACGCACCAAGCTGCTCACGTCAATTGAGCGAACGTCCCGAGGTCAGGACACCATCCGCTATTCGCACCGCAAGGGCGTCAAGAGGATCCTGGTGACCGGCTTCGACCCGTTCACGCTGGACCGCGACGTACGGATCTCCAACCCGTCCGGGGCCACCGCCCTCGCGCTCGACGGCACCGTGATCAATACATCGGATGGCCCGGCCCGTATCGAGACCGCGCTCTTCCCGGTCCGCTGGCAGGACTTCACCGATGGAACGGTGGAGCGGACGCTGCGCCCGTACCTCCCCCGCGTCGACCTGTTCACCACGGTCAGCCAGGGCCGGGTGGGCCGTTTCGACATCGAGCGCACCAACGGCGCCTGGCGGGGCGGTTTCCCGGACAACGAGAACCTCTCGCGCACGGAGACCATCCCGGTGAACGACCCGGCCTCGCAGCCGCAGTGGACGTCAACGACCCTGCCGTACAAGGACATTGTGGCCGCGAGTACGGGGCGCTTCCCCGTGTACGACAACACGGAGGTGACCGAGGTCCCGGCGGGCGGCTCGGATCCGGTCGTACGTCCGCAGGGACCGACGCCGGGCTCGACGGCGCGGGCCGGCGGCGGCGGGAACTACCTCTCCAACGAGATCGCCTACCGGGCGACGCTGCTGCGTGACCGCCTCGGCCTGTGCGGCTCGCTGCCCGGCGGGCATGTGCACACGCCGGTGCTCCAGTTCGGCACGGGCAACACGGATCCGGCGACGGGTACGGTCACGGATCCGCAGTTCGTCCAGAACCGGCTGGACATCATCGCGCAGGTCCGCGAGATCGTGAGGGTGGCGGCGGAGGCGTCACGGTAGGTCAGGACGCGTATCGGCAGATCACCAGGTGACGGAGTCGCCCCGGACCTGCCCCCGGGCCTCGCCCTCGTCTTCTCCCACTCCTTCTCCGGTCTGCTCGCCCAGCAGGTCGCGGGCCATCAGCGTGGCGCCCGCGACCGCGCCGGGCATCAGGAACACGGCGACGAACGGGACGACGAAGGCGAGGGCGAGGGGTGTGCCGAAGCCCCACACCAGGGTCTTGCGGGCGCGCAGCAGGCGGAGACGCTCGCGGAGTTCGACGCGACGGCGCTGCATCGCGACTGCCGTCAGCTCCTCGGTCAGGAAGAACCCGGTGACGAAGAATCCGATCACCGGCACGACGGTCTGCCCGACGAACGGAATGAACCCGAGCGCGAAGAGCAACACGCCCCACCCCGCCGCCCTGACGACGATCCGCAGACTGTCCCGCCCCGAGATCACCAGCTCCCGCCACAACGACAGCCCCGACTCGGGCGCCGTCCCGTCCGGCGAGACATCCCGGTCCACCTTCTCGGAGAGGTTCTCGTAGAAGGGCTGCCCGATGAGCAGGGTCACGGCGGTGAAGGTCACGACAGCGAGGAGAAGAGCGAGCGCGAAGAGCACAACGGTCAGGAACCCGCGGAAGAGTCCCGGCCAGGGGCTGTCCCAGTCGTCGGCGAAGGGGGTGGCCCAGGAGACGAGGTCACTCCCCCACAGCGCCAGGGCGACCAGGGCGCCCACGTACAGCACAAGCGTGATGAGCCCAGGGATCAGCCCAACCCCGAACTGCTTCCCATGCCGGGCCACCCAACGCTGCCCTTGCCCCAAGTAGCTGAACCCCACGCGCAGATCATGCATGGGGGCAGCCTATCGGGGTCCTCGTGCCCGGCCACCGGCGTCACTCGCCATGGGCGGTGCTCCCTCCGCCGCGAGCGCACCTCACACCGGATGCACAGCCACCACAACCCCCCGCTCCGCCGCAGGCGAAACCGCCGCCGACACCCGTACCGCCGCAGCCCGGGCTACCCGCCCCGCCCGGTTGGCCGACGCCAGGAGCAGGGGCTGGAGGTGTTCCAGGCCGGCCACCAGGAACTCCTCGCCGGCGATCAGGAGCGGGCGGCCCGCCTTGATGGCGGCGGCTGTCGCCTCTGTCAGGTCGGCCAGGGGCGGGAGCGTCGCGCGTACGACGCCCGCGCCCGCAGCGGCAGTCCGTTCCGCCAGGGCCAGTTGCAAGGGCAGCAGCGGAGCCAGCGCGGCCGTCAACGCGTCGGCGATGCGGCGGAGTTCGGGGGACGAGTCCCGTAGGACGTCCGCCGCGGCTCGTACCAGGGGAGCCAGGGCGAGGAGTGTGCCCGCCGCCAGCCCGGCCGCCGCGGGGAGCAGTGGGGACGTTGCCTCCACCAGTTCCCCCAACGCCTCCGCCGCCTCCTCCAGCGCCGGGCCCACCGCGTCGAGGACCGGCAGCAGGCTGTCGCCGAGCGCCGCGAGCAGCGCCTGTGCGGGTTCGCTGACGGGGTGGGCGGCGAGCGGCGCCCCGCTCGTGCCGAGGCGCGTCAGCGTGTCCACGATGCGGTAGAAGGCTTCCTGCGCCTGCGGTGACGCGCTGGCCTCGGCCAGTTCGGCCGTGGTTTCCCGCAGTACGCGCAACGCCTCCGCGCCCGAACCGTCGCGTGGATCAAAGGTGTTGATGGCGATACGGGTGATGTTGCCCGCGGTGTCCAGAAGTTGGCCGGTGATATCGGTCGTGTTCCGTGCGATACGCGCCACGTCATCCCTGCTGGGGAGCGACGGAATCGTTGCCATGGACTACTCCTCGCCTCACGCCCTGCGCTCCAGGGCCCGGCCCCCGTCGCGCCGACGCCCACTCACAGCATGCCCGCCGGCTCACGCCAACGCCCTCTTGTTGCAGGGGAATCGAACCGGTACACCTCCCGGTACCGATTAACAGGAGGTACGCGTGCGTCTACCGAGACCCGCCCTGATCGCCACCGCCACAGCCACCGCGGCGGCAACGCTCCTGCTCAGCCCGCACGGCGCCTTAGCCGAGCCGACGCCCCAGCCCCCGACCCGCGAGAGGGAGACCGAATCCGCCTCGGAGGGAGCCGACAGAGCTGCCGGAGCGCCCGAGAGCACCGCCGACCGGGCCCTCACCTCCCCCGCCCCCGACCTCACCACAGACGCCCGCGGTTACCCCCGCGAGCAGAACCTCACCCCGGACCCGCAGAACCCGGCGGACAAGTCCATCAAGCTCGGCCTCACCCCGTACCACGCCATCGCCCCGAAGCTGAACGCCCTCCAACGGCTCGGCGACCGCGTCAGCGTGGAGATCGCGGGCCGTTCGGCGGGCGGTCACCGCCTGTACCTGGTCACCGTCACCGCCCCGGAGTCGGCGAAGCAGGCCCGCGCTCAGGAACGTATGCGCGAACTCATCGAGAACGCACCCCAGGCCGCCGCCAAGGACCCCGCCTTGAAAGCCGCGTACAAAACGCCCGTCTTCTTCAACAACAACATCCACGGCAACGAGTGGGAGGGCACCGACGCCGCCCTCAAGCTGATCGAACGGCTTGCGAAGGCCAAGGACAAGGACACCACCGATCTCCTCGCCCGCAACCGTCTCTACTTCAACATCACCGCGAACCCCGACGGCCGTATCGCAGGCACCCGTGCCAACGCAGGCGGCTTCGACATGAACCGCGACTTCATCACCGCCTCGCAGCCCGAAGTCCGCGCGATGCGGCAGATCGAGATCGACAAGCAGCCGGCCGTGATGCTCGACCTGCACGGTTACGTCAACGGCACGCTCATCGAGCCGGCCACTCCCCCGCACGGCGAGAACTACGAGTACGACCTGTTCCTCAAGAACACCTACGCCAACGCCCTCGGCATGGAGTCCGCCGTCAACGGCCTCGGCTACACACCCGGGAAGGACGGCGTGGAGCCGGTCCAGATCCCCTTCCGCGACCAGGAGGAGGGCTGGGACGACTGGCCGCCGATCTTCACTCCGCAGTACGCGGCCTTCCACGGCACGGTCGCCGCTCACACGGTCGAGATCCCGCTCGCGGTGAACAACGAGGAGTACGACGAGCTGCCGGTCGCCGAACTGCGCCGCCGTTCGGCGATCAACGTGGATGTGGCGGGCGCCGCGATGGACGCGACCCTCGACTACGCTCAGAAACACCGTGCTTCACTCATCGCCGACCAGATCGAGGTCTTTCGGCGTGGCGCGACGGGTGCCGCGCAGGTGCCTGTCTCGCCGGAGACGGTGCCGGGTGTTCCGGGCATCGGACCCGAGGACGTCTACACGACCGACTTCCCACGCGCGTACGTCATTCCCTCCGGCGGCAATCAGCGTTCGGCCACCGCCGCGGCCCGTCTCGTCGACCATCTGCTCGCCAACGACGTCCAAGTCCGGCGCGCCACAAAGGACTTCAGGCTGGGCGGCACGTCGTACGCGAAGGGCTCGTACGTCATCGACATGCACCAGCCCAAGCGCGGTCTCGCCAATGTGATGCTGGCGGACGGGCGGGACATCAGCGACAAGGTGTCGACGATGTACGACATCTCGGGCTGGAGCCTGGGCCGCCTGTGGGGCGCCTCGGCCGACTCCGTACGGACCGCCGGGCTCTCCGTCCCGTCCCGTACGGTCCACGAGACCGCGGGCGTCGGCTACGTCGCCCCGTACGGCAACCTCCGTCTGCGCCTGGACGACGCCCGCGAGATCGCGGCGCTCAACTCCCTTCTGGCGGACGGGGTTTCAGTACGCCAGTCGACCGACGGCGGCAGCGCGATCGTTCCCGCGTCGGCCCGGACGAAGGCGGCAGCGCTCGCCAAGAAGTACGACGTCGCCTTCGACGCGACGAAGGCGACCGGAGGCACCCCGCTCCACCGTGTACGCGTCGCCGCGGCCGTCACCCCCGGCGAGCTCTTCGCCCTCCGCGAGATGAACTTCGACGTCGCCCCGGTGTCCACGGCGATCCTCAACGCGGGCTTCGACTGGTCGAAGGCGGACGTCCTGTTCGCGTCGGCCGGACTCGACCACGAGGACCTCACCCCGGCCGCCCGTACCGCCCTGGACGCCTTCCTCTCTCGCAAGGGTCTTGTCGGTCGCGGAGCCGTCGGAGCAGCGCTCAACGCCGCCGCGGACCTGCTCGCCGTCAAGCCGGTCGAGGGCAATGGGGACGCCAACGGCGTTGTACGCGTGGTCAATTCACGCGGCGGCATCACGCAGGGCGCTCCGGACCACAGCTTCGTGTACGCCCCCATGTGGTTCACGGACCTGGGCTCCTCAGTCCGTGTGGAGCAGTCGTACGCGACCGGAAATCCCCTGGTCTCCGGCCACTGGCGCCCATTGGATGACGGCACCGGCGGCCCCGACCGGGCGGCGGGCCGGGCCTCGGTCGTCAGCGGCCCGCACGCCGTCCTGTTCGGCACGGAACCCCTCTTCCGCGCCCATCCGAAGGGGGAATTCCCGCAGATGGCGCGGGCCTTGTTGACGGTGTCCCGCTGAAACCCTGAGGCACCACAGGCACGACAGATACCACAGGCACGAGGACTCGAGGAGTACGGATGACCCCGGAGATCCACGGCACCGTCGCCGAGGGCTACGAGGCGGTGCGCGAGGAGTTCGCGGCCGCCGTGGCCGCCGAACGCCCGGACTACGCGGGCCAGTTGAGCGCGTACGTCCACGGGCGGCGGGTCGTCGATCTCTGGGCCGGTGCGGAGACGGACGGCGAGACGCTGTTCGGTGTCTTCTCGTCCACGAAGGGGGCGGCCCATCTGGTGACCGCCCTCCTCGTGCAGGACGGGACGCTGGAGCTCGACAGTGAAGTGGCCCGGTACTGGCCGGAGTTCGCCGCCGAGGGCAAGTCGGCGATCACCCTGCGCGAGCTGCTCGCGCATCGCGCGGGCGTGGTCGGCTCCGACGCGGGCTTCACGGACGACGAACTCGCCGACGACCGCGCGGTCGCCGAACGGCTCGGGGGCCAGCGCCCGTTCTGGCGGCCGGGCACCGCCTTCGGCTATCACGCGCTCGTGATCGGCGCCCTGACGGGCGAGGTCGTACGGCGGGTCACGGGCCGTACGCTCCAGGAGGTGTACGAGGAGCGGATCCGCGCCCCGTACGGGCTGGACTTCTTCCTGGGACTGCCCGAGGTGGAGGAGCCCCGCTTCCGCTCCGTACAGCCGATGGCGCCCACGGCCGCCGAGCAGGCCGTACTGGACGCGGCTCCCACCGGCCCGCACACCCTCACGTCGATCGCGTTCAACGAGCACGTGCCGGAGCCCGGAACGCTGGAGGGCTTCGCCAACTCCCGTACCGTGCGCGCCAAGGGCCAGTCGTCGGCGGGCGGTGTCGCCTCCGCGCGCGGGCTCGCGGGGATGTACGCGGCGGCGATCAGCCGGGTGGGCGGCCGGGCGCCGCTGCTGAAGCCGGACACGATCGCCGAGGTCGGGCAGGTCCACTCGATCGGCTTCGACCTGGTGATGCGCGCCCACAAGGCGTACGGGCTCGGCTTCCAGGCCACGGCGGAGAACTGGTACCCGTTCCTGGGCGCCGGGGCCTTCGGCCACAGCGGCGCGGGCGGCAGCCAGGCCTTCGCCGACCCGCGCAGCGGCCTGGCATACGGCTACACCCGGCGTCGTATGTCGTTCCCGGGCGGGGCGGCTCCGGAGAACGAGCGGCTGGTACGGGCGGCCCACAGGGCCGCACTTGCCTAGTCAGGGACCCATGAGGGCTCCATCGAGGAGACCGGACACGCGAGCACCTTGTTCGACTGGTCGGACATCGTTCGAAAAGTGTTGACGGCCCCGTGTGCACCGGCTGACACTCTCGCAACACGGCGTCATACAGCCGAAACAGCAAGGGTGCTCAGGCGTCAGGGCCCGCCACCCACGCTCCCTTTGTTCCTTGAGCGATGAACGACGTCTCAACGAGGAGACTTGACATGCCGCAGACCGACCGGCCTCGCAGCCGCGCGAGACGCCTGGCGGGCCATCTCGCCGGGCTGACCGCCACGTCGCTGTTCCTGGGTCTCGCCGGACCCGTCGCTCCCGCACGGGCGGCGGAGATCACCGACGGCCTGGCCCTCTGGTACAAGCTCGACGCCACCTCGGGCACTGTGGCGGCCGACGCCTCCGGAAACGGCCGGAACGGCACCGTCAGCGGCACCGCCAACTGGTCCGGCAGCGGCGAGGGACTCGCCTTCAACGGCTCCGACACCTACATCAGGGTGCCGGACAACATCATGAGCGGCATGGACTCGATCTCCGTCTCGATGGACGTGAAGATCGACTCCACCCAGACCACCCCGTACTTCATCTACGGCTTCGGCAACACCAGCAACGGCGCCGGCAACGGCTATCTGTTCACCACAGGCAACTCGTTCCGGACCTCCATCGCGTCCGGGAACTGGTCCACCGAGAAGACCACCCAGGGTTCCGGAACGCTGCAGCGCTCCGTCTGGAAGCACGTCACGTACACCCAGACCGGCACGACGGGCGTCCTGTACGAGGACGGCGTGGAGGTGGCCCGCAACACGTCGGTCACCGTCACCCCCGGCTCCATCGGCTCCGGCACCACGACGGCCAACTACATCGGCAAGTCGGTCTACACCAGCGACAAGCTCTTCAAGGGCAAGATCCGCGACTTCCGGGTGTACAACAGGGCACTCGGCGACTCGGAGGTCGAGCAGCTCTCCCTCCCCGTCGCCACCCAGGGCGTCGCCGACGACAAGGCCGCTCTCACCCTCGGCGACACCAGCGCCGTCGTCTCCGACCTGACCCTGCCGGCCAAGGGCACGGTGGGCGGCTCCACGATCAGCTGGGACAGCGACACCCCGTCGGTGGTGTCGGACTCCGGTGCCGTCACGCGCCCGGCCGCCGGCGAGCCGGACGGCCACGCCACGCTCACGGCGACCCTGAAGAAGGGTTCGGTGACCGACACCAAGACCTTCGACATCACGGTCCCGGCAGCGTTCGACGACGCCACGGCCACCGAGCAGGCCGCCGAGGCGCTGAAGGTCGACAACCTCGACGACGTGCGCGGCAACCTCACCCTGCCGGCGACCGGCCAGTACGGCACGAAGGTCGCCTGGGCCTCCGCGAAGCCGGACGTCGTCTCAGGCGACGGCATCGTCCACCGCCCGGCGCACGGCGACGGCGGCACCACCGTCGAGCTGACCGCGACGGTCACCAAGGGCGACGCGAAGGCGACCCGTGCCTTCACCGCCAAGGTGCCCGAACTCCCCGCCGAGGAGCCCCTCAAGGGCTATATGTTCAGCTACTTCACCGGCGAGGGCACCTCGGACGGCGAGCAGCTCTACGCCGCCCTCAGCAAGGGCAACGACCCGCTGAAATGGCGGGAGTTGAACGACGGCAAGCCCGTCCTGACGTCCACGCTCGGCGAGAAGGGTCTGCGCGACCCGTTCATCATCCGCTCCCCCGAGGGCGACAAGTTCTATCAGATAGCCACCGACCTGCGGATCTACGGCAACGGCAACTGGGACGCCTCCCAGCGCACCGGCAGCAAGTCCATCATGGTCTGGGAGTCCACCGACCTGGTGAACTGGACCGACCAGCGCCTGGTCAAGGTCTCGCCCGACGCGGCCGGCAACACCTGGGCGCCGGAAGCCTTCTACGACGAGAAGCTCGGTTCGTACGTCGTCTTCTGGGCCTCGAAGCTGTACGACAACCCCGAGCACTCCGGCGACACGTACAACCGCATGATGTACGCGACGACGCGTGACTTCCGTACCTTCAGCGAGCCGAAGGTGTGGATCGACCGCGGTTACTCGGTCATCGACTCCACGATGATCAAGCAGGGCGACACCTACCACCGCCTCTCCAAGGACGAGCGGAACAACACCTCCTCCACCCCCAACAGCAAGTTCATCTTCCAGGAGAAGAGCGACTCGATCCTCGACGAATCCTGGGACTTCGTGGCCGAGGGCATCGGCAAGGGCGCGATGAACGCCGCGGAGGGCCCGCTGGTGTTCAAGTCCAACACCGAGGAGAAGTGGTACGCGTTCCTCGACGAGTTCGGCGGCCGCGGCTACATCCCCTTCGAGACGACGGACCTCGCTTCCGGCAACTGGACGCCGTCCACGGGATATGACCTGCCGTCAAAGCCCCGTCACGGCACGGTGCTTCCGGTCACGCAGGCCGAGTACGACCGGCTGTTGAAGACCTACGAGTCGGACCAGCTCGTCGAGTCGGTCGAGGACGTCAAGGTGACGACGGGCATCGGTGACGCACCGGTCCTGCCGGCCACCGTGATCGCCGAGTACGCCGACGGCGTCAAGCGGCCCGTCTCCGTCACCTGGGACGACGTCCCAGCCTCGGCGTACGCGCAGGCCGGCACCTTCACGGTCACGGGCAGCCTGCCCGACGGCGCCGCGCTCAAGGCCGAGGCCGAGGTCACGGTCTCGGCGGAGGGCCCCGACGTGCCCGCCGACCTGCTGCTCCGCTACGACTTCGACGAGACCGGCGGCAACATCGCCCGTGACTCCAGCGGGCACGGCTACCACGGCACGTACGTCCGTACGCCCGACTTCGGAACGGGGGTCAAGGACGGCTCCTTCCGCATGTCCGGCGGTTCCAGCTCCTCCACCACCTCCCCGTACGTCAGGATCCCGAACGGCGTCCTGAAGGGCGCTGACAGCGTCACCGTCTCCACGCACGTGAAGTGGAAGGGCGGGGACAACTTCCAGTGGCTCTTCGGCCTGGGCCCGGACAGCGACAAGTACCTCTTCGCCACCCCGTCCAACGGCGCCGGCAAGGTCTTCTCCGCGATCACCAAGGCCACTTGGTCGGGCGAGAAGCAGATGATCGGCGGCTCGCAGCTCACCCCCGGTGAGTGGAAGCACGTCACCGTCACGGTGAACGGCGCGACCGAGACGGCGGTCCTCTACGTCGACGGCGCGGAGGCGGCCCGGGCGACCGGGGTCACCGTCAAGCCGTCCGAGATGTACGACGCGTCCAAGGGCTACTCCGGCTACATCGGCAGGTCCATGTACTCCCCCGACCCGTACTTCGGCGGCGAGGTGGACGACTTCCGGATCTACAACCGGGCCCTGTCGGCCGCCGAGATCCTGGAGCTCAGCGGGAACACCACGGGTATCGCCTCGGTGACCCACCCCGCGCTGAAGCTCGACGCGATCATCGACGACGCGGACAGCAGGATCACGCTCCCGCTGACCGAGGGCAGTGATGTGACCGCCCTGGCACCGGAGTTCGGCCTCGCCCACGGCGCGACCATCAGCCCCGCGTCCGGCACCCTGCGCGACTTCACCGAGCCGGTGACGTACGAGGTGACCGGCTCGGACGGCACGAAGCGCACCTGGACGGTCCGGGCCCTCGAGATGAGGAGCCCGGTCCTGCCGGGGCTCAACGCCGACCCGAACATCGTCAGGTTCGGCGACACCTTCTACATCTACCCGACCACCGACGGCTTCCCGGGCTGGAGCGGCACGCAGTTCAAGGCGTACTCCTCCAAGGACCTGGTCCACTGGGAGGACCACGGCGTCATCCTCGACCTGGGACCGGACGTCAGCTGGGCCGACAGCCGGGCCTGGGCCCCGACGACGGCCGAGAAGAACGGGAAGTACTACTTCTACTACTCCGCCGACACGAACATCGGCGTCGCGGTCTCCGACTCGCCCACCGGCCCGTTCAAGGACCCCCTGGGCAAGCCGCTGGTCGCCCGTGGCGCCTACACGGGCCAGATGATCGACCCGGCGGTCTTCACCGACGACGACGGCCAGTCGTACCTGTACTGGGGCAACGGCAGGGCGTACGTCGTGCCGCTGAACGACGACATGGTCTCCTTCGACGCCTCGAAGGTCACCGACATCACCCCCAGTGGCTACAACGAGGGCACCTTCGTCATCAAGCGCAAGGGCACCTACTACTTCATGTGGTCGGAGAACGACACCCGCGACGAGAACTACCGCGTCGCCTACGCCACCGGTTCCTCGCCCACCGGCCCGTGGACGAAGCAGGGCGTGATCCTGGAGAAGGACCTCTCGCTCGGCATCAAGGGCCCCGGCCACCACTCGGTGGTGAAGGTGCCGAACACCGACGACTGGTACATCGCCTACCACCGTTTCGCCATCCCCGGCGGTGACGGCACCCACCGCGAAACCACCGTCGACAAGCTGGAGTTCGACTCCGACGGCCTGATCAAGAAGGTCGTCCCGACGCTGACGAGCATCGACCCGGTGACCATCGTCCGCGCCGGCCCCGACGCCGCCGGCACCGAGGGCGGCGCGATCTCCCTCACCGGCACCGTCTCCGGAGCCGGCGACCCGAAGTGGACGGTGGAGGACGGAGCGCCCTGCGCCTTCTCCGACCCCAACGCCATCCTGACCACGATCACCTGCGACGACGACGGCACGTACGAGGTCACGCTGTCCGGCGGCCGCGGCGGTGACACACTCACCGTCACGGTGGACAACGCGGCGCCTGTGATCACGGCGGGTACGGGCCCGTCATCGCCGGTGTCGGCCGGCAAGAGCGCGGTCGTCACGGCCGACTTCACCGACCTCGGCTCCGGCGACACCCAGACCTGCCGGGTCGACTGGAAGGACGGCACCGAGCCGGCCACCGGAACGGTCAGCGGCTCCCGCTGCGAAGCCACCCACACCTACACCAAGGCGGGCATTCACCGTCCGGAGATCACGGTCACGGACGACGACGGCGGCTCGGACAGCACCAAGCTCCCCGAACTGATCGTGTACGACCGGGCGGCCGGGCCGATCGCGGGCGTCGGCGTGATCTCCTCCCCGGCCGGCGCGTACCCCGCCAAGCCCACCCTGACCGGTCCGGCGGGCTTCTCCTTCGGCGCCACGTACAAGCGGGGCGCCACCGTCCCGAGCGGCAACGCCACCTTCGACTACGCGGCCGCCAAGCTGAAGTTCCGCTCCACCTCCTCCGACTGGTTGGTGGTCACCGGCTCCGATGCCCAGTACCAGGGCTCCGGCACGGTCAACGGCACCAGCGGCTACGGCTTCCGCATCTCCGTCACCAACTCCCCCGACACGTACCGCATCAAGATCTGGAAGAAGTCCACCGGCGACGTCCTCTACGACAACCTCACCGGCAGCAAGGCCTACGGCATCATCTTCGGCTGACGGCCCAACTCCTCACGACGGAGCGGCGCTTCGGGCATTGCCCCGGGCGCCGCTTCGTGTGTGAGGAGGGCCGCAAGTTCGGCGGTACGGCTGCAGCGATCCGGGCCCGCGCTTTAGTCTTCAAATAGAAATTCTGTTGACTGAGGGCTCTTGCGTTGGACAGCTCAAGATCTCGGGGCGGGAGAAACGAGACTCATAAAGGATGAGCCGGCACAAGGACACAGCGGGAGAAGGACCGAAGGACCCATTCGACGAGGCCGGTTCGGCACAGGCGGTCATCGACAGCACCGGCGCCGTCGTCGAGTGGAGCGAGGGCGCCCAACGGCTGTTGGGGCACACACCGCCGGACGTCGTCGGCCGGTCCGCGGAGCGTCTGCTGGCCCCGGGCAGCAAGATCGCACTTCCCGAGGCGGAGTCCGAACGCTGGAGCGGCACCCTCACCCTGCGCCACCGCGACGGCCATGAAGTGTCCGTGTGGCTGCTCGCCCATCGCAGGCGGCCGGAGCTCGGCGACAGCACCGGGTGGCTGGTGATCTGCCCACTGGGGGACAGAGATCCGCTGCCGTTCGACGACCCTTTGTCGGCAGCGGTGTTGGCACAGTCCCCGTGCCCCATGGCGATCTACGACGACCGGTTACGGCTGCACAGGATCAACGAGGCGATGGAACGCGTCATCGGTCTGCCCGAGGAGCGCATCCGTGGCCTGCGGCTCACGGAGATCGGCGGCAAGCAGCAGAGCGAGGAACTCGAGCGGCATCTGCGCCGGGCGTTCCTCACCGGGCAACGGCAGGACGTGGACATCTACTTACGCACGGGCGGGGAGCGGCACGCACACCCGTGGTCGGCGAAGTTCGCGCCGCTGACCGACGCCGACGGCGTGGTGCGCGGGGTCTGTCTGACCGCCCACGACATCACGGAGCAGGACCTGGCCCGTCAGCGGCTGCAGTTGGTCAACGAGGCGAGCATCCGCATCGGCACCACACTCGACGTCACACGCACCGCCCAGGAACTGGCCGACGTGTGCGTCCCCGGTCTCGCCGACTTCGTGAGCGTCGACCTCATGGACCCGCCCGACGACAGCGGCGAGTACCCCGCGAGCACGCCGGCCGCCCCCGTGGTCCTGCGCCGCGCAGCCCATCGGTCCATCACGCCGGGATGCCCCGAAGCCGTGATCGAGCCGGGCGACGTCGACGCGTATCCGGCCTCGTCACCGCAGGCCGACTCCCTGCTGGCCGGCCGGACGACCGTGAGGTCGGACCCGGTCGCCGCTCTCCAGGAATGGCTCGCCGGGGACTCGATGCGCACCGAGCGGGTCAAGGAGTACGGCGTGCACTCGGCGATGTCGGTCCCGATCCGGGCCCGCGGCGCGACGCTCGGCGTCGCCGTGTTCGTGCGGTACCGCAGTCCCGAAGCCTTCACAACCGAGGACGTGCTGCTGGCCGAGGAGATCACGGCCAGGGCGGCCGTCTGCGTCGACAACGCCCGCCGTTTCTCCCGCGAGCGCGAGACCGCGCTGGTCCTGCAGCGCAGCCTGCTGCCGCAGAAACTGCCCCGCACGACGGCGCTGCAGACGGCCTCGAGCTACCTTCCGGCGGCGCGCGCGGAGGTGGGCGGGGACTGGTTCGACGTCATTCCGCTGTCCGGTCTGCGCGTCGCCATGGTCGTCGGTGATGTCGTCGGCCACGGGATCCAGGCTTCCGCCACCATGGGGCGGCTCCGCTCGGCCCTGCGTACGCTCGCCGACGTCGACCTGGCGCCGGACGAGCTGCTGACGCACCTGGACGACCTCGTCATCCGGCTCTCCGCGGAGGCCGGGCACGCAGGCGCCACCGGCGAGGTGGGCGCCACCTGTCTGTACGCGGTGTACGACCCGGTCTCGCGCCGCTGCTCGTTCGCCAGGGCCGGCCATCCGCCACCCGTCATGGTTGTCCCGGGCGGTTCCCCCCAGCAGATCGACGTACCCGCGGGCCCGCCGCTGGGCGTGGGCGGACTGCCCTTCGAGCGCATGGAACTCGAGCTGCCCGAAGGCACCGTGCTCGCTCTGTGCACCGACGGCCTGATCGAGAATCGCCTCCGGGACATCGACGCGAGTTATGAGCTCCTGTGTCAGGTGCTGTCGCGATCCGCCGGTTCGCTGCACGAGACGTGCCAGGATCTCGTACGGACCCTGCTTCCCCCTGACGGTGCGGCCGACGACGTGGCACTCCTGCTGGCCCGTACGCAGGGCCTGGCGGCCTCGCGGGTCGCGACCTGGGACGTTCCCCCTGACCCGGCCCTTGTGGCAAGGACCAGGAAGTACGCCGTCGAACAGCTGGACGTCTGGGGCCTGGACGAGACGGCGTTCGCGGCCGAACTCGTGGTGAGTGAACTCGTCACGAACGCCATCCGGCACGGCAGTCCGCCCGTCCGGCTGCGTCTGATCCACGAGGACGCCACGCTGATCTGCGAGGTGTCGGACGGCAGCAGCACGGCCCCGCACCTGCGCCGGGCCAGGACCTTCGACGAGGGCGGTCGCGGACTGCTGCTCGTCGCCCAGCTCACCGAGCGCTGGGGCAGCCGCCACACGGACGACGGCAAGACCATTTGGGCGGAGCTGTCGGTGAGCCGATGAACGCGACAGCAAGGGAGTCCCTTCTGAGGGGGTGACTCCCTTGCTGTCGCGGTTCGTTGACCGGAGCGTGCGTCCGGTCAGGTCTTCTTTCGAGCCGTCATCGCCCGCTGGATCAGGATGAAGGCGCACAGCAGCACACCGGTGGCGATCTTCGTCCACCAGGAGCTGAGCGTGCCCTCGAACTGGATGATGCTCTTGATCAGGCCCAGTACCAGCACGCCGAACAGGGTGCCGATCACATAGCCGGAGCCACCCGTGAGAAGTGTGCCGCCGATGACGACCGCGGCGATGGCGTCGAGTTCCATGCCCGTGGCGTGCAGCGGGTCACCGGACTGGATGTAGAGGGTGAACAGCAGCCCGGCGAGCGCCGAGCAGAAGCCGCTGATCGTGTAGACGGCGATCTTCGTGCCGCCCTGCGGAAGGCCCATCAGCAGGGCCGACTGTTCGTTGCCGCCGACGGCGTACACCCGGCGCCCGAAGCGCGTGTAGTGCAGGACGTAGAACGCCACGGCGAGGACGACCAGCGCGACGATCGCGCCGATCGAGAGGAAGCCCGTCCCCAGCGACACCTGCGCCCCGGCCATGCTGCTCACCGAGGAGTCACCGATGGAGATCGACTCCTTGCTGATGACCAGGCACAGGCCCCGGAAGAGGAAGAGGCCGGCCAGGGTCACGATGAAGGGCTGGATCTCGAAGTTGTGGATCACATAGCCCATCAGGAAGCCACCGAAGGCGCCCACGGCCAGCGCCATGGGGATGACGACCAGGATCGGCAGGCCCTGACGCTCCACCAGCCATGCCGTGAACATGGTCGTGAAGCCGATCACGGAGCCCACGGACAGGTCGATGCCGCCGGACAGGATGACGAAGGTGACCCCGACGGCGGCGACCAGCAGGTAGCCGTTGTCGATGAACAGGTTCATGAAGACCTGCGGTTCGCCGAACCCGTAGTTCTGGTACCGGCTGAGGCCCGCCACGTACATCGCGAGGAAGAGCCCGGCCGTCACCAGGACGGGCAGCCGCCGGTCGCCGAGCAGCTGCGCGGCCTTGGACGGAGTTCGGCCGTCCGGGGCTGCGGGGCGCTTGGTGGTCGTGGTCGTGCTCATCACGACACCTCCATCTTGGGAGCGGGCTCGGTCGCCGCAGCGGGCTCCGCCTGGGCCGCGGCGGGCTGACCGGTGCCGCCCTTCGCGCCGGGCTTGGTGCCGAACCTGCCGCCGAGGACCTTGGCGCGGAACTTCGGGGACTGCAGCAGGCAGACGACGATGACGACGGCGGCCTTGAAGACCAGGTTGGTCTGGGTCGGCACGCCGATGGTGTAGATCGTGGTGGTCAGGGTCTGGATGACGAGGGCGCCGATCACCGTGCCGCCGATGGAGAACCGGCCGCCCAGCAGAGAGGTGCCGCCGATCACCACGGCGAGGATCGCGTCGAGTTCGATCCACAGGCCGGCGTTGTTGCCGTCCGCGGCCGAGGTGTTGGAGCTGATCATCAGGCCCGCGATGCCCGCGCACAGCGCGCAGAACACGTACACCATGATCTTGATGCGCCGGGAGCGGATGCCCACCAGGCGGCTGGCCTCCGCGTTTCCGCCGACCGACTCCACGAGCAGGCCGAGCGCCGTCTTGCGGGTCATCACCACGGTGACGGCGACGACGGCCGCGACCACGAAGATGGAGAAGGGCAGCGTCAGCCAGTAGCCGCCGCCGATGAGCTTGTACGGCTCACTGTTGATGGTGATGATCTTGCCGTCGGTGACCAGCTGGGCGACACCGCGTCCGGCGACCATGATGATCAGTGTGGCGATGATCGGCTGGATGCCCATCCTGGCGACCAGGAAGCCGTTCCACAGTCCGCAGACGACCGCCGCCAGCAGGCCGATTCCTATGGCGAAGAAGACCGCGGACAGGGCGCTCTGGTCGGACTGGTCACTGATGTACGAACAGGTCAGGGCCCCGGTGATGGCGACCACGGCGCCGACGGAGAGGTCGATGCCGCCGGTGGCGATGACCAGGGTCATGCCGACCGCCACCAGGATGAGGGGCGAGCCGAACAGCACGATCGAGACGAGGCTGCCGTGGAGGTGGCCGTTCGTCATGCGGATCGAGAAGAAGTCCGGCGTAAAGGGAACGTTGACGAGCAGCAGCACGACCAGGACCGCGACCGGCCAGAACAGGTGGTGGTGCGTCAGCGCTCGCCATCGGGGAGTGGTGGTCACTGGTGCTCTCCGCTCGCGATGGTCTCCAGGATCCGGCTGGGAGTGATCTCGGGCCCGTTGGCGATCTGCGCGACCAGCCGGCGATCGCGGAGGACTCCGATGGTGTGACTGAGCCGGAGTACCTCCTCCAGCTCGGCCGCGATGTACAGCACGGACATGCCCTCTTCGGAGAGTGAGACGACGAGCTTCTGGATCTCCGCCTTCGCTCCGACGTCGATGCCGCGCGTCGGTTCGTCGAGAATCAGCAGCTTCGGCTGGGTGATCAGCCAGCGGGCGAGCAGTACCTTCTGCTGGTTGCCGCCGCTGAGCAGGCCGACGCGGGCCTCCGGGTTGGCGGGGCGGATGTCCAGCGCCTTGATGTACTTGGCGACGAGTTCGTCACGCTGGGAGGCGGGGATGGGCCGGGTCCAGCCGCGGGCCGCCTGGAGGGCGAGGATGATGTTCTCGCGCACCGTCAGATCGGGTACGAGGCCCTCGCTCTTGCGGTTCTCGGAGCAGAAGGCGACACCCGCGCCGATCGCGTCGTTCGGGGCGCTCATCGAGACCTGCTTGCCGCCGATGGACACCTTGCCGCTGTCGGGCTGATCGGCGCCGAACAGAAGCCGGGCGAGTTCGGTGCGGCCCGAGCCGAGCAGGCCGGCGAGTCCGAGAACCTCGCCCTCCTTGATCTCCAGGTCGAAGGGGGCGATGCCGCCCGTCCTGCCGAGGCCGTCCGCCTTGACCAGCGTCTCACCGACTTCGGAGCGCAACTGGTGCTCGTGGAGGCCCTCGAGCTGGCCCAGGGCCTTGCCGATCATGAGCTGGATCAGTCCGACCTGGTCGAGTTCGCTCACCATGTGTTCGCCGACGAGAGCGCCGTTGCGCAGCACGGTCATCCGGTCGCAGATCTCGTAGATCTGGTCGAGGAAGTGGGAGACGAAGAGGATCGCGACGCCTTCGTCCCTCAACTGCCGCATCAGGCGGAACAGTTCGAGGACTTCGTCGCGGTCGAGGCTGGAGGTCGGCTCGTCCAGGACCAGCACCTTGGTGCCGGAACCCTCGCCGTCGCTGTCTCCGGTGCCCACCGACCGTACGATCGCGACCAGTTGCTGCACGGCCAGCGGGTACGAGGACAGGGGTGCGGTGACGTCGATGTCGAGGCCGAGCCGGTCGACCAGCTCCGCCGCCTCCTTGCGCATGCGCTTCCACTGGATGCGGCCCGCGCGGGTGGGTTCACGTCCGATGAAGATGTTCTCCGCCACCGACAGGTTGGGGCAGAGGTTCACCTCCTGGTAGACCGTGCTGATGCCGGCATGCTGCGCCTGCAGCGGGCTGTCGATCCGCACGGGCTGCCCGTCGAGGGTGATCGTGCCGCCGTCCAGCGAGTAGACGCCGGTCAGCACCTTGATGAGGGTGGACTTCCCGGCCCCGTTCTCGCCCATCAGGGCGTGGATCTCGCCGGGGAAGAGCCGGAAGTCGACACCCGACAGAGCCCGTACCCCCGGAAACTCTTTGACTATGCCCGTCATCTCCAGGACGGGCTGCGGCTCTGCCATGGCAGCGCTCCTCGTGAATTTCGTTCAGGCCCGCAGGGAGCCCCCTGGCCAGCCCTCTGGACGGAGGGCTCGGTCGGGCGGAGGCTCCCTGCCGGTGGGTGCGGTCGGTCAGTACTTGCGGGTCGGGAGCGCTTCCTTGGCCTGGTCCTGCATGAAGTCGCTCTCCTCGGTCTTGATCCAGCGCTCGACCGTCTCGCCGTCCTTGACCTTCTGTACGACCTCCATCAGCTGGGGGCCGAGCAGCGGGTTGCACTCGACGATGGCGTTGATCTTGCCCTCGGACATCGCCACGAAGCCGTCCTTCACGCCGTCGACCGTGACGATCAGGATGTCCTTGCCGGGCTTCTTGCCGGCCGCCTCGATGGCCTGGATGGCGCCGATGCCCATGTCGTCGTTGTGCGCGAACAGCACGTCGATGTCCGGGTTGGACTGCAGGAAGGCCGCCATGACCTGCTTGCCGCCGGCGCGGGTGAAGTCACCAGACTGGGTGACGACGATCTTCCAGTCGTCCTTGTGGTCGGCGTCCATGACTTCCTTGAAGCCCTTGGCACGCTCGATCGCGGGGGCGGCACCGGTGGTGCCCTCCAGCTGTGCGATCTTGACGGGGCCCTTGTGACCGGCCTTCTCCAGGACCTTCTCCAGGATCTTGGCGGCACGCTGGCCCTCGAACGTGAAGTCGGAGCCGACCAGCGTGACGTACAGGGACTCGTCGGAGGTCTCCACCGAGCGGTCGGTGAGGACGACCGGGATCTTCGCGGCCTTGGCCTCCTTCAGCACGGCGTCCCAGCCGGTGACGACCACCGGCGAGAAGGCTATGACGTCCACCTTCTGGGCGATGAAGCTGCGGATCGCGGAGATCTGGTTCTCCTGCTTCTGCTGCGCGTCGGAGAACTTGAGCGTGTAGCCCGCCTCCTTGGCCGCGCTCTTCACCGAGTCGGTGTTGGCGGAGCGCCAGCCGCTCTCCGAGCCGACCTGGGAGAAGCCGAGGGTGAGCTTCTTGCCGCCGCTGCCGCCGGCGGAGGAGCTCGAGGAGCTCTCGTCCTCCTTGGCGCAGGCCGCCAGGCCACCCGCGGCCGCCACGCCGACCGCCGCGGTGAGGAAGTTCCTTCTGTTGAGCATGTCTTCTCCTTTGAAGTGCCGGCCCGGCGAGGGACTCGCTGGTACTCGGTGGAACGGCCGGCCGCACTACGTCCAGCCTGTCGATCATTGTTCGAAATTCCGGTCACGCTGGTGCGTGCAGGGCGACCGGTTACCGCCGCGTCAGTCTGGAGCGCCCTCCGGTTGGAGGGCGTACGGAGGTTGAGGGCCGTACGGAAAGGTACTGGCGCGGACGACGAGTTGGGGTTCGATGGCGATCCGGGCTGTCCCGGTAGGGGTCCGGCCCTCCATGAGATCGAGGAGCAGGGCGATGCTCCGCTCGCCCACGGTCGAGAAGTCCTGCCGGACGGTGGTGAGCGGAGGTGCGAAGAACTCCGACTCCGGAATGTCGTCGAAGCCGACCACCGCCACGTCCTGGGGAGTTCTCACACCCGCCTCACGCAAGGCACGCAACACCCCCAGCGCCATCTGGTCGTTGGCGACGAAGACGGCGGTCAGCCCCCGGCCCACCCAGCCGGCCAGTTCCTGGCCGGCACGGTAGCCCGACAGCGGACTCCAGTCACCCCTCAGCGGCAGCGGCGGTTCGACGCCCGCCTCGTCGAGGGTCGCCCGCCAGCCGGCGGTCCGGTCCGCCGCCTCCTGCCAGTCCTCGGGCCCGGCGAGATGCCAGACCCTGCGGTGGCCGGCGGCCAGCAGATGACCGGTGGCCAGCCGCGCGCCCAGCTGCTGGTCCACATTGACGCTGGGGACCTCCGCGCCGGACCCGGTGCCCACCGCCACCACCGGGAAGGGGTGTCGGAGTTCGGCGAGGGCCTCGACCGCCGACCGCTGCGGGGCGATGGCGATGACGCCTTCCACCCCGCCCTCGCTGAGACGGTCCAGGGCCTCGGACAGCGTCTCGACCGTCAGCCTGCGCAGACTGACCGTCGAGACGAGATACCCCTCGGCGCGAGCCGCTTCCTCCAGCGCGAACAACGTGCTGGCCGGCCCGTAGAGCGTGGTGTTGGAGGCGACCACACCCAGGGTCCGGGTGCGCCGGGTCGCCAGTGCCCGTGCGGAGAAGTTACGGCGGTAGCCCATCTCGTCGATCGCGCGCAGCACCTTGGCCCGGGTCTCGTCCCGCACGTTGGGGTGATCCCCCAGCACGCGGGACACGGTCTGGTGGGACACCCCTGCCAGTCGTGCGACATCCGCCATGGTGGGCGGCCGAAGCTGTGCTTGTGTCACGGCCACACCTCCTTGGATGCCGTTGAACACCGTTGGCCGACGACGAATGCCGACCGGTTGATGCGGACGTCATTGTGAGCGCTAACAATCCATGGCGGTCAAGAGGGCTGCAAGGAGAAGGCGTCACGGTTGAATAACACGGCAAGAAGCGGGGGTTGAGGCGGCGGCCGGCTGCGGCGGCGGAGCACCTCCGAGGCGAAAGCCCCGGCCACAAGGTATTGACATGTGGTTCCTCATGGCCGTATATCGATGTGGGTCGGCAACTCCCTTGATCTGCACGGGACTTGGACAACGTTGTTAACGCCGTCCGCCGACGGCTCGACGACGGTCGCCGTACTCACATGACGTCGTACGCACGAGAAGCCGTACGCACCGAAGAGGCCGCACCCATACCGACGGGTGCGGCCTCTCCCCTGCCGGCCCGGGAGGCCGGCAGCCGTCAGAGCTTGACGATCATCTTCCCGGTGTTGTCGCCGCGCAGGACGCCGAGGAACGCCTCCAGATTGTTCTCGATGCCCTCGACCACCGTCTCGCGGTACTTCAGCTCGCCGGAGCCGACCCAGGGGCCGACTTCCTCGACGAACTGGGGCTGGAGGTCGTAGTGGTCGCCGACCAGAACACCCTCGACGCGGAGCCGGTTCTGGAGGATCTTGACCATGTTGCGCGGGCCGGGCGTCGGCTCGGTCGCGTTGTACTGCGAGATCATGCCGCAGATCACGGCCCGGCCCCGCAGGTTGAGCGCGCCGATCGCGGCCTCGAGGTGCTCGCCGCCGACGTTGTCGAAGTAGATGTCGATGCCGTCCGGGGCGGCCTCCTTGAGCTGCTCCCAGACCGGCCCGTTCTTGTAGTTGAAGGCGGCGTCGAAGCCGTACTCCTCGACGAGCAGCTTGACCTTCTCGTCGGAGCCGGCGGAGCCGATGACCCGCGAGGCGCCCTTGAGCTTGGCGATCTGGCCGACCTGGCTGCCGACGGCCCCGGCGGCGCCGGAGACGAAGACCGCGTCGCCCTCCTTGAAGGCGCCGACGCGCAGCAGACCCGCGTACGCGGTCAGGCCCGTCATGCCGAGCACACCGAGGTACGTGCTCAGCGGCGCCGCCTGCGGGTCCACCTTGACGGCGTGCTTGGCGTCCACGGCGGCGTACTCCCGCCAGCCGAAGAAGTGCAGGACGTGGTCGCCCACCGCGAAGCCCTCGGCGTTCGAGGCGATCACCTCGCCGACGGCGCCGCCCTGCATGGGCTCGCCGAGTTCGTAGGGCGCGACGTACGACTTCGCTTCGCTCATACGGCCGCGCATGTACGGGTCCACGCTCAGGTACTGGTTGCGCACCAGCACCTGGCCCGGGCCCGGCTGCTCGACCTCGGTCTCGACGAGGGCGAAGTCCTCGGGCTCGGGCCAGCCGACGGGGCGGCTGAGAAGGTGCCATTCGCGGTTGATCATGAGAGCCTTTCCATTTACTTCAGTACCTGAAACAAGCATGCGCCCGAATATTTCAGACTGTCAAGTAATGGGGGTACGCTGGAGTCCATGGCCGCTCCCCAGAAGACCCGCCCCGACGCCCTGACCCTGGAGGTCGTCGACCTCATCGGCACGGTGGTGGCCCGCTACCACGAGGAGTACGACGACGCTGCCGCCGAGCATGCGCTGACGGGAGCGCAGGCGCGGTTGCTGAGCCTGCTCTCGCTGGAGCCGCTGCCCATGCGGCGGCTGGCCCAGAAGCTCAAGTGCGAGCCGTCGAACGTGACCGGGATAGTGGACCGGCTGGAGTCGCGCGGGCTGGTCGAGCGGCGTCCCGATCCGGGTGACCGGCGCGTGAAGCTGGCGGCGGTGACGGATGAGGGGCGACGGGTCGCCCGGGGCCTTCGCGACTCGCTGCACTTCGCGCGTGAGCCGCTGGCCGAGCTGTCGCGGGATGAGCGGCTGGCTTTGCGGGACCTGCTGCAGCGGATGCTGGGGACTCCGTCCTGAGGCTGGGGCGCCTACGGGGGTGGGGGGTTCTTGTTCGCGGGCGAGTGCGGGTTGTGGTGGGTTGCTCGCGCAGTTCCCCGCGCCCCTTCGGGGGCGCTCCCCGAACCGTGACGCGGCGATAGGACCGTCCGACGACGGCGTCCGACACTCCCCAAAATTAGAACCATTCTTTTTCTTGAACCGTTCGTGTTTGTAGGGGTAGGTTGGCGTCATGACCGCCTCCCAGTCTCCGACCACCGCCGATGAGCTGCGCGGTGTCGGCCTGCGGGTGACGGCCGGCCGTGTCGCGTTGCTGGAGACTGTCCGGCGCGGTGACCACCTCGGCGTCGAGGCGCTCGCCTCCGGGGTGCGCGAGCGGCTGGGCCAGGTCTCCCTGCAGGCCGTGTACGAGGGCCTGCACGCGCTCGTCGCGGCCGGCCTCGTACGCCGTATCGAACCGCCCGGCAGCCCGGCCCGGTTCGAGGGGCGTGTCGGGGACAACCATCACCACCTCGTGTGCCGGTCGTGCGGCGTCCTCGCCGACGTCGACTGCGCGGTCGGCCACGCCCCCTGCCTTGCCGCATCCGACGACTGCGGCTTCACCGTCGACGAGGCCGAGGTCATCTACTGGGGCCTGTGCCCCGACTGTTCCACCCCCGCGGTACCTGAGCACCGTGATCACTAGTAGTTCGGAAGGATTCCCCCATGGCCGAGAACCCCGACGCAATCGTCACCGATCCCAAGGCGGAAGGCACGGGCGGCTGCCCGGTCGCGCACGGGCGTGCCCTGCACCCGACGCAGGGTGGCGGCAACCGCCAGTGGTGGCCTGAGCGGCTCAACCTGAAGATCCTTGCCAAGAACCCCGCCGTGGCGAACCCGCTGGGCGAGGAGTTCGACTACGCCGAGGCGTTCAAGAACCTCGACCTGGCGGCGGTGAAGCAGGACATCGCCGAGGTGCTCTCCACCTCGCAGGACTGGTGGCCCGCCGACTTCGGCAACTACGGCCCGCTGATGATCCGTATGGCCTGGCACAGTGCCGGCACCTACCGCATCAGCGACGGCCGCGGCGGCGCCGGCGCCGGGCAGCAGCGCTTCGCCCCGCTCAACAGCTGGCCGGACAACGGCAACCTGGACAAGGCGCGCCGTCTGCTGTGGCCGGTCAAGAAGAAGTACGGCCAGAACATCTCCTGGGCCGACCTCATGATCCTCACCGGCAATGTCGCCCTGGAGCAGATGGGCTTCGAGACCTTCGGCTTCGCCGGCGGCCGTGAGGACGTCTGGGAGCCCGAGGAGGACGTCTACTGGGGCCCCGAGACCACCTGGCTCGACGACCAGCGCTACAGCGGTGACCGCGAGCTGGAGAACCCCCTCGGCGCCGTCCAGATGGGTCTCATCTACGTCAACCCGGAGGGCCCGAACGGCAACCCGGACCCGATCGCCGCGGCCCGTGACATCCGCGAGACGTTCCGCCGGATGGCGATGAACGACGAGGAGACGGTCGCCCTGATCGCGGGCGGTCACACCTTCGGCAAGACCCACGGTGCGGGCCCGGCGGACGCCGTCGGCGCCGACCCCGAGGCCGCCTCCATGGAGGAGATGGGCCTGGGCTGGAAGAACACCCACGGCACCGGCAAGGGCGGCGACGCCATCACCTCCGGCCTTGAGGTGACGTGGACGGAGACGCCCACGCAGTGGAGCAACAACTTCTTCAAGAACCTCTTCGAGTACGAGTACGAGCTCACCCAGAGCCCGGCCGGCGCGAACCAGTGGGTGGCGAAGAACGCCGAGGCGATCATCCCCGACGCGCACGACCCGTCGAAGACGAAGCTCCCGACGATGCTCACCACCGACCTGTCGCTGCGCTTCGACCCGATCTACGAGCCGATCGCGCGCCGCTTCTACGAGAACCCCGACCAGTTCGCGGACGCCTTCGCCCGCGCCTGGTACAAGCTGACCCACCGCGACATGGGCCCGAAGTCGCTGTACCTCGGCCCGGAGGTCCCGGAGGAGACCCTGCTCTGGCAGGACCCGCTGCCGGAGGCGGAGGGTGAGGCCATCGACGCCGCGGACATCGCGTCCCTCAAGGCCAAGCTCCTCGACTCGGGTCTGACCGTCTCGCAACTGGTCAGCACCGCGTGGGCGTCGGCCTCGACGTTCCGCGGCAGCGACAAGCGCGGCGGCGCCAACGGTGCGCGCATCCGCCTGGAGCCGCAGCGCGGCTGGGAGGCCAACGACCCCGACCAGCTCGCCACGGTCCTGCGCACCCTCGAGGGCATCCAACAGGAGTTCAACTCCGGTGCCAAGAAGGTCTCCCTGGCCGACCTGATCGTGCTCGGCGGCTCGGCTGCCGTGGAGAAGGCCGCCAAGGACGCGGGCCACGACATCGAGGTGCCCTTCACCCCGGGTCGTGTCGACGCGACGGAGGAGCACACCGACGCGGAGTCCTTCGCCGCGCTGGAGCCCACCGCCGACGGCTTCCGCAACTACCAGGGCAAGGGCAACCGCCTGCCGGCCGAGTACCTGCTGCTCGACAGGGCGAACCTGCTCACCCTGAGCGCTCCCGAGATGACCGCCCTCGTCGGTGGCCTGCGCGTCCTGGGCGCGAACCACCAGCAGTCGCAGCTCGGCGTGCTCACCGAGACGCCCGGCAAGCTGACGAACGACTTCTTCGTCAACCTGCTCGACCTGGGTACGACGTGGAAGGCGACGTCCGCCGACCAGACCACGTTCGAGGGGCGCGACGCCGCCACGGGCGAGGTCAAGTGGACGGGCACCCGTGCCGACCTCGTTTTCGGCTCGAACTCCGAGCTGCGGGCGCTCGCGGAGGTCTACGCGAGCAATGACGCCAAGGAGAAGTTCGTGAAGGACTTCGTCGGGGCGTGGGACAAGGTCATGAACCTGGACCGGTTCGACCTGGTCTGATCTCGGCTGATCGCTCCGGTCATTCCGAATACGACCTGAGTACGAAGTCCGGGCCGGCCCGCTGGGGCCGGCCCGGGCTTCTCAGTTCCGGCCGGCAGGACGAGCGGGACCGGCGCGCGAAGCTACGAGCACCAGAACAAGACCTGCCTGCATGTCTCCGAGGGCGTCGGCTCCGGGGACGGAGGCTTCGTCGTCGGGCGGGGATCCCGTGTGTCGGGGTCCGACGGGGCTGTGGTCGGGGCCGGGGCCTCAGGCGTGGGGTCCTCGGACGTCTGCGTGGGCGAGGGCTTCTTGGTCTTGTCCTCGTCCTTGCCCTCCGGCTTCTTCGAACCCGAAGGCGAAGGAGAGGGCGACGCTTCCGGCGACCGCGTGTCCGTCACGGCGGAGCCCGCCGCCCCGCCCCGCGACGAGCCCGACGACCCGTCCTTCGACGTCCGCGAACCCGAGCCCTCGTCGTCCGTGGCCGTGTTCGGTTCCGCCGACGTCGACTCCCTGCCCAGCTCCGCCAGACTCAGCCCGCCCGCGGCGAGCAGCAGCCCGGCCCCGATCAGCAGGGCCCGCTGCCGCCGACGACGGTGCAGCGCGGCCCGCCTGTCCCGCCGGCTCTCCCGCGCCCCACGATGGGACCGGCCCCGGGACCGGTGTCCACCGGCAGCCGAGGACTCGTCGGGGTCGTCGGAGTCGGAGTCGTCGTATCCGTCGTCACCCGCCCCGTCCCGCGCGTGTGGAGCGGCCAGCGACTCGGCATACGCCCGGCAGGCTTCGGCCGGTGTGCCGCACCCCGGACAGGCGAGGGCGCCGTTGAGGTGCCGTTGGCACGGGTGGCAGTAGTCCATGACGCCGGAAGACTAGATTCCGGGCAGGTAACGTTCCTAGGGCCAGCTGTGAAAGTTGTGTAGGGAGTGGCCCGTTCACGCATACCGAAGCGAGGACAGCCCACACCATTCCCCGCCATCCCACCGCCTTCGCGTCAAAACCGTTACGCGTTCGACCGCTCGACCCATTGACACTCCGACCGCCGGATCCTTACTGTCGCGACAGCATTTCGAACGTGTGACGAAATCTCGAACAGAGCCGCCGAGCACAGGGAGCATCTGCAGTGCGCATCACTGGAATCAGCACGCACGTCGTAGGGACGCCGTGGCGGAACCTCACCTACGTCCAGGTGCACACCGACGAAGGACTCACCGGTGTCGGTGAGACCCGCATGCTGGGCCATACCGACGCGCTGCTCGGCTATCTGCACGAGGCAGAGGCCAACCACATTCTCGGGTCGGACCCGTTCGCTGTCGAGGACCTCGTCAAGCGCATGAAGTACGGCGACTACGGCCGCGCGGGCGAGATCGTGATGTCCGGTATCGCGGTGATCGAGATGGCCTGCTGGGACATCAAGGGCAAGGCCCTCGGCGTCCCCGTCTGGCAGCTGCTCGGCGGCAAGGTCACCGACAAGGTCAAGGCGTACGCCAACGGCTGGTACACCACCGAGCGGACCCCGGAGGCGTACCACAAGGCCGCGCAGGAGGTCATGGCGCGCGGCTACAAGGCCCTCAAGATCGACCCCTTCGGCACCGGTCACTTCGAGCTGGACCACGAGGCGACCCTCTACTCCGTCTCCCTCATCGAGGCCGTAAGGGACGCGATCGGAGCCGACTCCGAGCTGATGCTGGAGATGCACGGCCGCTTCTCCCCCGCCACCGCCGTCCGGCTCGCCAAGGAGCTCGCGCCCTTCAAGCCGGCCTGGCTGGAGGAGCCGGTTCCGCCGGAGAACCTCAAGGCGCTGGAGAAGGTGGCGGCGAAGGTCGACATGCCGGTCGCGACCGGTGAGCGCATCCACGACCGCATCGAGTTCCGCGAGCTCTTCGAGAGCCAGGCCGTGGACATCATCCAGCCCGACGTCGGCCACATCGGCGGCATCTGGGAGACGCGGAAGCTGGCCGCGACCGCCGAGACGCACTACATGCTCGTCGCCCCGCACAACGTGGGTGGCCCGGTGCTGACCGCCGCCTCCCTCCAAGTCGGCTTCAGCTCCCCGAACTTCAAGATCCTCGAGCACTTCAACGACTTCGCGGACGCGGAGATCAAGAAGGTCGTCAAGGGCGCGCCCCAGGTCGTGGACGGGTACTTCCACCTCTCCGACGCCCCCGGCCTCGGCGTCGAGCTGGACACGGACGCGGCAGCCGAGTTCCCGCAGCAGCAGGCCCGCTTCGACCTGTGGGCGGACGGCTGGGAGCAGCGCAAGCCGAAGGGGTCGCAGTGAGCAGCACCGCGGTCGTCATCGACGCACCGGGCGAGCACCGGCTGGCACCGCACGAGCCGGTCGCTCCGGGCGCCGGGGAGGCCCTCGTACGGGTCCACGCGAGCGGCATCTGCGGCAGTGACCGTGAGGTGTACCAGGGCAACCGGCCCGAGGGGTACGTCCGTTATCCGCTCACGCCCGGTCACGAGTGGTCCGGGACGGTCGAGGCGGTCGGCTCCGGGGTTCCGGCGTCCCTCGTCGGCCGAAAGGTGGTGGGTGAGGGCTTCCGGAACTGCCAGGTCTGCGACCGCTGCCACGCGGGCGAGACGACCCTGTGCTCCGCCGGGTACGAGGAGACGGGCTTCACCCAGCCCGGCGCGATGGCGGCCACGCTGACGCTCCCGGCACGGCTGCTCCACGTCCTCTCCGACGACGCGGACCTGACCGCCGCCGCCCTGCTGGAGCCGGCCGCCTGCATCGCCGCCGCCGCCCTCAAGGCGAACGCCCTGCCGGGCGAGAAGGTGGCCGTCGTCGGCACCGGGACGCTCGGGATGTTCGCCGTGCAGTTCCTGAAGGCCGGCTCCCCTGCCGAGCTGCTCGTCGTCGGCACCCGACCGGACCGCGCCACTCTCTCCAAGGACTTCGGCGCCACGGACTTCCGTACGAAGGACGAGCAGCTCCCCGACGACTTCGACGTCGTCATCGAGACCGCCGGGTCCGCGGACGCGGCACGCACCGCCGCCGCTCTGCTCAGACGCGGCGGACGGCTCGTCCTGACCGGTATCCCGGCTCCGGGTGCCGACGGACTCGACCCCACCGATCTCGTCGTACGGCAGCTGGAGGTGCACACCGTGTTCGGGGCGCCTCCGGGCGCCTGGGCGCACACGGTGCGGGTGTTCGGTGCCGGCCTGCTCAATCCGCTGCCCCTGGTCACCCACGAGCTGCCGCTGGAGGAGTTCGCGCACGCCATCGAGCTCGTCGGCTCCGGCGACCCGAAGGTCGGCAAGGTGCTGATCAAGCCATAGTCCACGCGGCGCCCGCACCGCCCCACGAGCCGCACGCCGGTACGGAGACCCTGACGCTCCGTACCGGCGTGCTCCCAGTCCCCACGAACCATGTCCGAAACTTCGAACGCGAAGGACAGCTTGTGACCGACCCTTCCGCCACGGCAGCCCGACGACCCGGTGAGCCGGCCCTCGCCGCGCTCGGCCTGGGTACGCCCGCCCCCGATCCCGCCGACGCCTCGCCGCACACCTTCCCCGGAGGCGGCCGCTGGCGCACCGAGATCCCCTCGTGCGAGGGGCCCGAGGCGCTGGCCGTGGTCCTCAAGGAGTCCTCGCGCCTCGATGTGCCGATCCACCGGATCAGCCAGGGCAGCGGCGTCTGGATGCTGACCGACGCCGAGATCACCGAGATGGTCGAGGCCACCGCCGAGCGCGACATCGAGCTCTGTCTGTTCACGGGCCCGCGCGGCACCTGGGACATCGGCGGCTCGACCCGTACCGACTCCCGGGGCGCCGGCCTGCGCGCCCGCGGCCATGATGCGGTGGCCGGATGCGTCGAGGACGCCGTCCGCGCAACGGAGTTGGGCGTAAAGTGCCTCCTCGTGGCTGACGAGGGCGTGCTGTGGACGTTGCATCGGGCGCGTGCCGCCGGGATCATCCCGGCCGACACGACGCTCAAGGTCTCCGCGCTGATCGGCCCGGTCAACCCGGCCGCGTACGCCGTGTACGAGCAGCTCGGCGGGGACTCGCTCAATGTGCCCAGCGATCTGACCCTGGACCATCTCACGGAGATCCGCCGGGTCAGCGCGGCTCCCATGGACATGTACATCGAGGCCCCGGACGATCTCGGCGGCTATGTGCGGATGTACGAGGTCGCCGAGCTGATCCGGCGCGGCGCACCGCTCTACCTGAAGTTCGGCCTGTCCAAGACCCCCGGAATCTACCCGTACGGTGCTCACATGCGGGACCTGACGCTGAGCACGGCCAAGGAGCGGGTGCGGCGCGGACGACTGGCTCTCGACCTGCTCGCGCGGCACGGAGCGGACGGCGACATGGCGCCGCTGGGCTCGAGGCTGCCCGGCAAACTGAACCGATTCGAAATTCCCTCATAACGTTCCGGATAAACCCTCTTCACAAAAGCTCACGCAGCCGCACACAATCCGACAGCCTCGTCAGATCCGGCGCACCCTCACACATCAAGGATAATGATCATGCGCAACCGCAGAAGTGCCCTCGCCGTCATAGCCGCGGCCTCCTCCCTCGCCCTCACCCTCTCCGCCTGCGGCCAGAGCAGCGAGGGCGGCAGCGAGGACACCAAGGGCGACGCCAAGGGCTCCACGGTCGGGATCGCCATGCCCACCAAGTCCTCCGAGCGCTGGATCGCCGACGGCGCCAACGTCGAGAAGGGCCTGAAGGCCAAGGGCTACAAGACGAAGCTGGTCTACGGTGAGGACGACCCGGACCAGCAGGTCTCACAGATCGAGAACCTGATCACCCAGGGCGTCAGCGCGCTGATCGTCGCGGCGATCGACAACAAGTCGCTGGACAACGTCCTGCAGCAGGCCGCCGACGCCGACATCCCGGTGATCTCCTACGACCGCCTGATCCTCGGCAGCGAGAACGTCGACTACTACGCCTCCTTCGACAACGAGAAGGTCGGCGAGCTCCAGGGCGGCTACATCGTCGAGAAGCTCGGTCTGAAGGACGGCAGCAAGAAGGGCCCGTTCAACGTCGAGCTGTTCGCGGGCTCGAACGACGACAACAACACCAAGTACTTCTTCCAGGGCGCGATGAACGTCCTGCAGCCGTACATCGACAAGAAGCAGCTGGTGGTCAGGTCGGGCCAGACCAAGCTGAACCAGGTCACGACCCTGCGCTGGGACGGTGGCACCGCCCAGAAGCGCATGGACGACCTGCTGACCGCCGCGTACAAGAAGGAGCGCGTCGACGCGGTGCTCTCGCCCTACGACGGCATCTCCATCGGCATCCTCTCGGCGCTGAAGTCCGACGACTACGGCTCCAAGGCCAAGCCGCTGCCGATCGTCACCGGCCAGGACGCCGAGGTCGCCTCGGTGAAGTCGATCATCGCGGACGAGCAGAGGCAGACCGTCTACAAGGACACCCGCCAGCTCGCCGAGGTCGCCACCAACATGGTCGACTCCGTGCTGAACGACAAGAAGCCCGAGGTCAACGACACCAAGACTTATGACAACGGTGCGAAGGTCGTGCCCGCCTTCCTGCTCGAGCCCGTCAGCGTCGACAAGACCAACTACCAGAAGGTCGTCGTCGACTCGGGTTACATCAAGGAAAGCGACCTGAAGTAACCGCCGTTTCTCAAGGATTGGAAGGCACGACCATGGCGGGACCCGTCCTGGAAATGCGCTCGATCGTCAAGACCTTTCCCGGCGTCAAAGCGCTGTCGGACGTCACACTGACTGTCCAGCAGGGCGAGGTCCACGCCATCTGTGGTGAGAACGGCGCCGGCAAGTCGACCTTGATGAAGGTCCTCTCCGGCGTCCACCCGCACGGCAGTTACGAAGGGGAGATCCTCTTCGAGGGAGACGTCTGCCACTTCAAGGACATCCGGGCGAGCGAGCAGCACGGCATTGTGATCATCCACCAGGAACTGGCCCTGGTGCCGTATCTCTCCATCGCGGAGAACATCTTCCTCGGCAACGAGCACGCCACACGCGGGCTCATCAGCTGGAGCGAGACGCTGAAGCACGGCTCCGAGCTGATGCGGCGAGTCGGACTGGGCGAGCACCCCGACACCCGCGTCGCCGACATCGGCGTGGGCAAGCAGCAGCTCGTCGAGATCGCGAAGGCGCTGTCGAAGAAGGTGAAGCTGCTCATCCTCGACGAGCCGACCGCGGCTCTGAACGACGAGGACAGCGGCAAACTCCTGGATCTGATCCTGGAGTTGAAGAAGCAGGGCATCACCTCGATCATCATCTCCCACAAGCTGAACGAGATCCGCCGCGTCGCGGACTCGGTGACGATCCTGCGCGACGGGCGCTCCATCGAGACGCTCGACGTGAAGGCTCCGGAGACGACCGAGGACCGGATCATCAGCGGCATGGTCGGCCGCGATCTCGAACACCGCTTCCCGGAGCGGACGCCGCACCACCCGGAGGAGGGTACGGCGCCCGCCCTGGAGATCCGCAACTGGACCGCGCACCACCCGATCGACCAGCAGCGCAAGGTGGTCGACGACGTGTCGATCTCCGTGCGGCGCGGGGAGATCGTCGGGATCGCGGGACTGATGGGCGCGGGCCGTACCGAGCTCGCGATGAGCGTCTTCGGGCGCACGTACGGCCGGTACGCGGGCGGCACGGTCCTCAAGGACGGCAAGGAGATCCGTACCAAGACCGTCCCGGAGGCGGTCAAGCACGGGATCGCGTACGTCACCGAGGACCGCAAGCACTACGGGCTCAACCTCATCGACACCATCAACCGCAACATCTCGCTGAGCGCCCTGAACAAGGTCTCGAAGCGCGGGGTCGTCGACGAGCACGAGGAGCGCCAGGTCGCCGAGGGCTTCCGCAAGTCCATGAACATCAAGGCGCCGACGGTATTCGAGCCGGTGGGCAAGTTGTCCGGCGGCAATCAGCAGAAGGTCGTCCTCAGCAAGTGGATCTTCGCGGGTCCGGATGTGCTGATCCTGGACGAGCCGACGCGTGGCATCGACGTGGGTGCCAAGTTCGAGATCTATACGGTCATCGACAAGTTGGCGGCCGAGGGCAAAGCGGTCGTCTTCATCTCCTCCGAGCTGCCCGAACTGCTCGGTATGTGCGACCGCATCTACACCATGGCCGCGGGACGACTGACGGGTGAGTTCTCGCGGGCCGAGGCTTCGCAGGAAGTGCTGATGCGTCAGATGACGAAGGACAAAGAGGTAACACGATGAGCACGGATGTGACCGCCAAGACCCCGGCCGGCGCGCCGCCGGGCAAGAGCGGATCGGCTGCGGGCGACGGTCTGCTGAAGCTGATGCTGGACGGCATGCGCCGCAACATGCGGCAGTACGGCATGCTGATCGCCCTCGGCCTCATCGTGGCGCTGTTCGCCGTGTGGACAGGCGGCGACCTGCTCCTGCCGCGCAACGTCTCCAACCTGGTGCTGCAGAACAGCTACATCCTGATCCTCGCGATCGGCATGATGCTGGTCATCATCGCGGGCCATATCGACCTGTCGGTCGGCTCGCTCACCGCGTTCGTCGGCTCGATCGCCGCGGTGCTGATGGTCAACAACGACATCGCCTGGCCACTGGCTGTGGTCATGTGCCTGGCGCTGGGAGCGGCCGCGGGCGCGATGCAGGGCTTCTTCATCGCGTATCTGGGGATACCGTCCTTCATCGTCACCCTTGCCGGAATGCTGCTCTTCCGCGGTCTGACCGAGATCTTCCTGGAGGGCCAGACGATCGGCCCGTTCCCGAAGGGGCTGCAGAAGGTCGCCAACGGCTTCCTGCCCGAGGTCGGCCCGAACACGAACTACCACAACCTCACCCTGCTGCTCGGCTTCGCGCTGATCGCGTTCGTGGTGCTCCAGGAGATGCGCGACCGCAAGCGCCAGCAGGAGTTCGCCCTGGACGTTCCGCCGGTCAAGCTCTTCATCCTGAAGCTCGTCGCGCTGGTCGCCGCCATCCTCACCGTCACGATGCTGCTCGCCAGTTACAAGGGCACTCCGGTGGTGCTGCTGATCCTCGGTGTGCTGGTCGTCGGCTTCGGCTATGTGATGCGCAACGCCGTCATCGGCCGCCATGTGTACGCGATCGGCGGCAACCTGCCCGCCGCCAAGCTGTCGGGTGTGAAGGACAAGAAGGTCACCTTCCTGGTCTTCCTGAACATGGGCATGATGGCGGCCCTGGCGGGAATGGTCTTCGCGGCCCGCTTCAACGCGGCCTCGCCCAAGGCCGGTCTCAACTTCGAACTCGAGGCGATCGCCGCCTCGTTCATCGGCGGCGCCTCCATGAGCGGCGGCGTCGGCACGGTCCTCGGCGCCATCATCGGCGGCCTCGTCCTGGGCGTGCTGAACAACGGCATGAACCTCGTCGGCGTCGGCACCGACTGGCAGCAGGTCATCAAGGGTGTCGTGCTGCTGGCAGCGGTCGGCTTCGACGTGTGGAACAAGCGCAAGGTCGGTTCGTAAATCCATCTGTACGCGGTACGGGGGCCCCTGTGGGCCCCCGTACCCATGTCCGCCCACGGCCACAGGAGGCAGGAAGCCGGTGAAGGAGCTTTTCGGCAGGCTCGCCGACGGGACGAAGATCTACCGCTGGTCGCTGGAGAACGGCGGCACGCGCCTGAAGGTCCTCTCCTACGGCGGCATCGTCCAGTCCCTGGAGATCCCCGACAGCCGCGGCCGGTACGCGAACGTGTCCCTCGGCTTCGACAACATCGAGGACTACGTGGCCTCCAGCCCGTACTTCGGCGCACTGATCGGCCGGTACGGAAACCGCATGGACAAGGGCAGATTCACCCTGGACGGCAAGGCGTACCAGGTGGACGTCAACGACGGCGAGAACAGCCTGCACGGCGGGGCCAGGGGCTTCGACAAGCAGGTGTGGGACATCGAGCCCTTCACCGAGGGCTCCGACGTCGGCCTGAACCTGTACTACACGTCCGTCGACGGCGAGATGGGCTTCCCCGGCACGCTGAAGACGAAGGTCACGTACACCCTGACCGGGCAGGGCGACTGGCGCATCGACTACGAGGCCACCACCGACGAGGCGACGGTCGTCAACCCCACCAGCCATGTGTACTGGAACCTCGCGGGCGAGAGCAGCGGTTCGGTCCACGACCACGAGCTGACGATCGCCGCCTCCCGCTACACCCCGGTCGACAAGGGCCTCATCCCCGCCGGTGAGCCGGCCCCCGTCGCGGGCACCCCCTTCGACTTCCGCGTCAAGAAGACGATCGGCGAGAACCTCCGCGAGGCTCACCAGCAGCTCCTGTACGCCAAGGGCTTCGACCACAACTGGGTCCTGGACAAGGGCGTCACGGCGCAGCCCGAGTACATCGCGACGCTGTGCGACCCGTCCTCCGGCCGCACCCTGTCGATGTCGACGACCGAGCCGGGCCTGCAGTTCTACTCCGGGAACTTCCTCGACGGGACGCTCGTCGGCACCGGCGGCACCATCTACCGCCAGGGCGACGCGCTGTGCCTGGAGACCCAGCACTTCCCGGACTCGCCGAACAAGGCGGAGTTCCCGTCCACCACGCTCCGGCCAGGCCAGACGTACCGCTCGGCGACTGTCCACTCGTTCGGCCGCTGAAACATGCCGGGGAGAATCAAACCTCCCCATGTTTCCCATGAGTTGAACACCGACGCACCTTCGTCCGTACAAGGGGACGGCCCGCATATGTCCGCGCGGGCCGCCCCCACGGACGGAGGGTCCATGGCCGACAACGTCACCTCGCTTTTCCGCACCGGCGCGCACAGCCCGTCAATGGCCACGCTGGCACGAGAGAGCGGGGAGTCGGGTCCGCTGGACTTCTGCATCCCGTGCAATCCGTACTTCCCGACGCCGGCGATGTTCGAAGAGCTGACGCACCGGCTGCGCGACATCATCACGTTCTACCCGAGCAGCGCCGACACCATCACCGGTGAGCTGTGCAATCTGCTCCAACTGCCCCCGCAGTGCGTCGCGATGGGCAACGGGTCGACCGAACTGATCACCTGGATCGACCACTTGCTGGTGCGCGAGTCCCTGGCCATCCCCGTCCCCACCTTCGGCCGCTGGACCGACCAGCCGATGGAGACCGGCAAGCGAGTCGACATGTTCCCGCTCCAGGAGAGCAACGGCTTCGCGCTCGACCCGGCGCAGTACATCCAGTTCATCCGCTCCCGGGGCAGCCGGGTCGCCGTCATCTGCAACCCGAACAATCCCGACGGCGGCTTTCTGCCCCGCCAGACGATCAACGCCTTCTGCGACGCCCTCGCCGATCTGGACCTGATCGTCATCGACGAGTCGTTCCTGGAGTTCGCCGACGCGGAGTCCGAGCCGAGCGTCGTCGAGGACGCGGTGATGCGCCCCAACGTGATCGTGCTGCGCAGCCTCGGCAAGAACTTCGGCCTGCACGGCATCCGCTTCGGCTACATGGTCGCCAACCCCTCTCTGGCCGGCCAGATCCGCTCCATGCTGCCCAAATGGAACCTCAACTCCTTCGCGGAGACCGTGGTGTTCATGCTCCGGGACCATGGCGCCGAGTACATGGAGAGCCTGCACCAGGTCCGCCGTGACCGCCTCGACATGTCCCGGCAGCTGTCCCAACTGCCCGGCCTGACGGTGTATCCGTCCCAGGGCAACTTCCTCTTCGTGCGCCTCCCCGTGGGCGCCGAGGGCACCGTGGTCCGGGATCGGCTGCTCACCGAGCACCGGATCCTGGTCCGCGAGTGCGGCAACAAAATCGGCTCGTCCAGTCGCTTCCTGCGACTCGTGGTCCGGCCTCAGGTGGATGTGCGTCGCCTGGTGTCCGGCCTGGAGTCGGTGCTCTACGGGTCCAGGAGGGGAGCCGCCGTGCCTGAGCCGGACAACAACTACAGCTCGGGTACGGCGGCCGTGGACCGGCTCGTCAGCTCCACGAACGGGTCGGGCATGCAGGGCCTCGCTGCTGCCGCCCAGGGGCAGGGCCAGCAGCAACAACAGCAACCGCAGTTGGCGCCGGTCGCCCAGTGGCAGCAGCAACAGCAACAGCAACCGCAGCTGGCGCCCGTGGCTCAGGGGCGGCAGCAGCAGGGTCTGCTTACCGCTGTGGGTGCCATGGGTCAGGGACAGGGTCAGGGGCAGGGGCAGGGGCAGCAAGGCCAGCAGCAGCCTCAGCAGCAGCCCATGACCGCCATGGCTCAGGCCCAGCAGCAGGCCGGTCTGAGCCCGGTGGGCGCGGGCCAGCCGCAGCAGCAGCCGGGGCTGAGCCCGGTGGCCGCGGGCCAGCCCCAGCAGGAACCGTGGCTGACGCCCGTGGGCCAGCCCCAGCAGCAACAGCCCGGGCTGACGCCCGTCGCCCAGCCCGGTCCGCAGCCGATGCCGCAGCCCACGCGCTGGCCGGCCGCCGCCGCGTCACGCGGCACGCCCTGGCCGGACGCCCCCGCAAACAACCGGGTCGGCTGACCGACGAGCCGGACCGGTTGCCCGGAGGCCTCGCTTTCCCGCACGAGGCCTTCGCCGGCCGGGAGGATCGGGCCGCGTCGCCCAGGACCTTCGCCAGCGGGTCCCATATCCTCCCGGCCGCGGCTCACACCGTGGTGGATCGCTCAGGCCGGCCTGAGCTCCGCGAGGTAATACAGGTACCAGCGGCCGTTCAGGATGACTGGCCAAAGGACAACGCGAGCAACAGGGCCACCAGCAGGGTCAATAGGCGACGGGCCATCCGCTGCTCCAGTTCAGAAGGTTGACGCCGAGCTTGGGAGTGCCGTTGTCCTGGCCGTCGTAGTAGTGGTAGACGATCAGGTCGCCGTCCGCGTCGTTCATGATCGACTGTCCGCCGGGGCCGATGTACCGGCCGTGGGATTCCAGTACGGGCGTACCGCCGTTGTTCATCATGGCGACGCCGTTCTTGTCGCGGTATGGCCCGGTGACGCTGGTGGCGCGGCCGACCTTGACCTTGTACGTGGAGCTGGTGCCGGCGCAGCAGGTGTCGTACGAGGCGAAGAGGTAGTAGTAGCCGTTGCGCTTGACGATGTAGGGCGCCTCGACGGCCTTGGTCCCGGTCGGACGGGAGGCGAGGGAGTACCGGGTGGCGTCGGAGCTCAGCTGCTTCCCGGTCGACGGATTGATCTGGATCATCTTGATCCCGGACCACCAACTGCCGAACGACAGCCACCACTTGCCGTCGTCGTTCACGAAGAGATTCGGGTCAATGGCGTTGTAGTCGGTCGACGAGCTCGAGGTGTGGACGATGCCCTGGTCCGCCCAGCTGCCCGGCTGACCGGTCGTCGAAGTCGCAAGCCCGATCGCCGAGTTCTGGGAGCCGAAGGACGAGACGGAGTAGTACATCAGGTACTTGCCGCCGTGGTACGAGATGTCGGGCGCCCAGGCCTCCGGCACGGACGAGTAGTTCCGCCACCAGCCCGGCCGGCTGGAGAAGGCGTCGGCGCCGTTCCTGAAGGCGATGCGGTCGCCGGACGTCTTGCTGGAGATGCCGCCGCCGGTGGCGTAGATCAGGTACTGGCCGGACGAGGTGCGGATCATCGTCGGGTCATGGGTGACGATGTCGCCGGTGACACGGCCCGGGTTCGGGTACGCGGACGCCGTGCTCGGGACGAGGGCGAGCAGGATCGCGGCGGGGAGGGCGAGGAGGGCGGTTCGGCGACTGGTCCGACGGGGGGTTCTGCGACTGGCTCTGCGAGCGGTTCTTCGGGAGGCGCTTCGGGAGGTGCTTCGGGAGGTGCGGCTCACGCGGATCCTCCTACGAGTGGGGGACGTTCTCCGGGGGATCGTTCTACGGGCGTTCGAAATGCTGAACGCTGATCACTACTTCGAACGGGACCGTAGAATCGAACCCCTTGCGCGTCAACGGTTCGCGCAACAACTCCCACCACGCCGGTCGTCGAATCACGTTCGACGACTCAGCCAACTCACCTGCCGCACATGCGCCTTGAGGCCACGGCGGGGTCGGCGGGCCGACTGCGCGAGACGACGCGCAACCCCCTGGCGTCCACGATGCGCATCTGGGGCGAACCGCACCGCCTGGCCGGGCGAGACCGCGTCGGCCTCACGGAAACCGCGCACGATGCGATCTGCTCTGGGCTCACCGGCTCTCATCACCCGCTCGAGCACCTGCCGTTCGGCGCCTCTTGAGTCGGCGGACGCGGCCCACGGCATTCACCTTTCACTCATCCCCCGGCCGCACCGCGACGAAGACGAACTCAAGGCCTGGCCGATCGGGTGCATCGCGCACGTCCTCCACCACATACCCCTGCGCGGTCAACTCTGCCTCGACCTCCTCCCGTTCACGGAATCGAAGGGTCGAGTCCGACGTCAGTACCTGCCCGTCCGCGGCGAAGACATAAGTCCCGCGGAACGTCACCAGCGGCTCACTGACGTCGATCAGGTCCAGCCATCGCTCGACCACGCCGACGCCCGGAATCTCCGTAACGCGATACGTGGCCTCCCGGTTCCACGCCTCCCAGGCGCGCTTCGCGGGATCCCGGGTCTCGAACACGAAACGCCCGCCCGGCCGCAGCGCTGCACAGACGCCTCGCAGGGTCCCCTTCCAGACCTGCGGGTCGACGATGGCCTGGGCGGCGTTGCCCGTCATGGTGGCGAGGTCAACTTGCAACGGGGGAAGCGCAGTTGCATCGCCATGGATCCAGCGCACACGGTCGGCGCCTGGCTTGGCCCGGGCCACATCGAGGGACGCTGCGGCAGGATCAACACCCACCACCTCGATCCCGCGATCGGCCAGCAGAAGCGCGAACACCCCTGTGCCGCAACCGACATCCAGCACCCGATGCGCCCCGAACTCCTCCACCACACGGACGTACGCATCGAGATCGCGGCGATCGGAATCGACCGCGTCGTAGATCGCGGCGAGCCGCGGATGCCCGAACAACTCGTCAGCCATGCGCCCGAACGTATCCGGAGACGACACTCAACGGCTGCTCATTTTCGCCCGGGCTCCGTGAGCAACTCCGCCAAGCGGTCGCAGCTCTGCTCCCGGGATGCTGCCCCCACCTGCCGATCACCGCGGCCGATCGGGTGCGGCGGGCCCCGGCACCGGCCCTGCTGTGGGTTTCCGGCCGGTACCGGGCCCGCGTGCGCTCAGGCGATCCGGTGGACCAGCTGGCTGGTCAGTTCGTAACGCGCGCCGACTATGGCCAGATCGCCCGCGTCCACCTTGGCGGCCAGCTCGGGCTCCGCCGCGAGCCGCGAGCGGACGCGTTCGACGTTGGCGTCGATCGTCGCGTCGATGCGGGCGTCGCCCTCCTTGCTGTGGTCGATGGCCGGGCTGATCTGGTCGACCAAGTACTGCATGTGGGCGGGCAGTTCCTCGCCCGACTCGTCCACCTGGACCGCCGCCTTCACGGCGCCGCACGACTGGTGCCCGAGGACCATGACCAGCGGTATGCCCAGTTCGAGCACCCCGTAGGCGATGCTGCCGAGCACGGCCTCGTCCAGAACCTCACCCGCCGAGCGCACCGTCATCAGATCGCCGAGACCCTGATCGAAAACCAGCTCCGGCGGTACGCGGGAGTCGATGCATCCGAGCACGACGGCGAAGGGGTGCTGACCCGACGTCAGTTCCTGTCTGACGGCCGGACTCTCGTCGGGATGCCGCTCGCAGTAGGTGCGCCAGCGGAGGTTGCCCGCCGCCAGTTCCCGCAATGCTCCCTGCGCCGTGGTCGGCCGGGAGCGCCTGCTGCCGGTCGGGGTCACGGCGGAAGCGGAGGGCGTGCCGAGGGCGAGACCGGCACCGAGGACAGCGGTGCCGGTCAGCGCGGCGCGGATCAGTGAACGCCTGGCGGGAGCGCTCCCGCCGGCGAGAGTCGACGTGGGGCCGACAGCTCTGGGGGGTATGGGTTCAGGATTCACAGGGAGGAACGTACGTCTGAATTCCGGCCCCGGGCGTCCACCTGGCTGGGTCTTGACACGCCATGATCCAACCTTGGGTGTTTCCATCCCGGACCATTGCCGAGCTTTCCCAGACCGTTGCCGGGCCTTTTGACAACCAGGACAAACGCTTTCAGCCATCGCCTGCGGGACCGTCCGCGCGCCCCGGAACTCCGTGCGCGAGAAACCGTACGCCGCCGTCGGGCACTGCAGGACCGTCAGGATCGTCGTCATCACCGAGATGCGGAGAGCCCCCGCCACGCGCTTCGCGCCACATGACAGATGTCATCCGCAGACGTGACAACGCCACGCGTCCACATGCGGGTTCGGCACTACTGGCGGGCCCGGCCCGGTCGCAGTCTGGAGGTGTCGCAGTCACCCCACCTGGAACGGAAAGAGAGCCCGTCATACAGACACGAAACGCGATCGTCAGGATGCTGGCCCTGGGCGCGCAGGCGGTGCTGCGCGCGCATCGCTGCCCGACGTCGAGGAACGGACTCGGACACTTCGCGACGCACTGCTCGCGGTGAGCGCGGCGCGCACCGAAGACCTGTGGTTCAGGCCGTGACGGGCTGCCGCTCCTCAGCGGGCTCGGTCTCCGCCACCTTCTCCTTGCGGTAGGCGCGGACCGAGTACGTCAGGGCGGCGGCCCACAGCGCGTACAGGAGTACGTAGACGGGGGTGCTCAGCGAGCTGGGTGCGGCGACCCAGTCGCTCTTAAGCAGCGTACGGACATTCGTCACGATAATGATGCCACCGACCGCGGACCCAAGAACGCGGGGCGGAACCAGTCGCACCAGCCACGCCGCGATCGGCGCCGCGATCAGCCCGCCGAGGAGAAACGCCGCGACCCAGCCCCAGTTGAGCCCCTGCGAACCGAGCGAGAAGAGGAAGCCCAGGCTCGCCGCCACCGCGACCAGGAACTCGCTCGTGTCGATGGAGCCGATCACCTTGCGCGGCTCCATACGTCCGCTGGCCAGCAGCGCCGGCGTACCCACCGGGCCCCAGCCGCCCCCGCCGGTCGCGTCCAGGAACCCGGCGACCACCCCGAGCGGCGACAGGAACCTCTTGCGCAGCGGCTTGCCGAGATTTCCCTTGGGCATGCCGCGGAACGTGAACCGGGACATCACATACAGCCCGAGCCCGAGCAGGATGAGCGACATCACCGGCTCGGCGACCGCGGTGGACAGCTGGGACAGAACGGTCGCACCGAGGAAGGCACCGATCGCCCCCGGCACCCCGATCTTGGCGACGACCTTCCAGTCCACGTTCCCGAACCGCCAGTGGGCGGCGCCGGACATCAGCGTCGTACCGATCTCCGCGAGGTGAACCGTGGCCGAGGCCGCGGCCGGGTTGGTGCCCACGGCGAGCAGCAGGGTGGTCGAGGTCACGCCGTAGGCCATGCCGAGGCTGCCGTCGACCAGTTGGGCACCGAGGCCCGCCAAGGCGAGCAGTACCAGGGTGCGCATACGAGTCCGTCCCGTCTTTCCTAGCTTTCCTACCGGTCCAGTAGGGATCGACGGGCCGACTGTAGAGGCTCAAGCTGAGAAGAGGTTAAAAGCGATGTGAAGATGCCTTGGAGTCGGGCGACTTCCGACACCACGACGGCCGCCGCCGACCGAAGTGTGGCGCGTCCCGCCGGGCGGCGAAAGCGATGCGTCGTGCCTTCGGCTTCGGTGAACTACCGCACCCTATTGCGTGCACCAATTTGATGGATTGTTGGGCCTACGGAGCATGGCGCCACGGCGGCTCACCCCGGCGCCGCCAGGCCGCAGCCGCCGCCTGCCTCACCCTCGCGAGCCTCCCGCTGACCTTCCTCAACGCGCCCCTCGCGGTCGGCGCCACCCTCGCCCTGACCGGACTCGCCGTGCCGGTCCTGTGGCGAGCGCGGCAGGATCAGCCGGCGCCGAGGCGGTCGCGGGGCGGGTGGTGGACGCGGGCGGTGCGCACGGCGGTTTCGGTGTGGCGGCGGGGGCCGCGGTGGTGATGACGGTCCTGGCGCTCGGCGGTCTGCGGGACTCATCACCACACGTGCCGAAGTCGTCCGCGCCCGCGGAAACCACGGCGCCGAACCCGCCGACCACACGGCGGGACTCGTTCACGAACCGCAATGCACCCTGAACCGCAACGGGCGCCCCGCCTCTTCAGCAGATCTGCTCTCATCTGCGCATCTCGGACGACTCCCTGTGCGAGCCCGCCCATTGCGAACGAATCGTCATTGCGGAGGGCTGGGGCCGGAGATGAGAATGCCTGGAGGTGCCGGGTGGTCATCCCGGCGAAGTGTTGGAGGCGCTGCTTGTGAACGCCGCATCTGAGCGGTGCGCCTTGCTCTGCGCGCCAGAGGCTGACCACTTCGCTTCGCCCACCGGCTGACTGCTTCGTTCGCGGTGGGCGCTTCCCCTCATGGGAGACCACCGCAGTGTCCGAAGATTCCGTAGATTCCTTGCCCGGTGATCGCCGTCCTCTGACAACGGTCCTTGCCGCCAACGTCGTTTCGATCACCGGGAGTTGCCTCACATACATGGGCGTGCCGTGGTTCGTGCTGCAGAGCACGGGCAGTGCCGCCAAGGCCGGCATCGTCGCGTTCTGCACGATGCTGCCCGTAGTCCTGGCCGCGCTTGTCGGTGGTCCGGTCATCGACCGGATCGGCCGGCGGCGGGTGGCCGTCATCTCGGACCTCGCCTGCGGAGCGGCCGTCGTGGCGATCCCGCTACTGCAGTTCGCCGGCGTCCTGCATTTCTGGATGCTGTGCGCGTTGATGGCGGTCACAGGGCTGTTCCGTGCGCCGGGTGAAACGGCCCGCGGTGTGCTGTTGCCCACGCTCGCCGAACGCGCCCGGATGCCGCTGACCAGGGCTGCCGGGTTGTACGACGGTGCGTCACGCTGTGCGGCGCTGACCGGATCGGCTGTCGGGGGTGTGCTCATCGCCGTACTCGGAGCCGAGAACGTCCTGTTGGTGGATGCCGCGACCTTCACCGTGTCCGCGCCGCTGTTCGCGTTCGGGGTGCGCGGCCTGCCCGAGGCGCAGGCCCAGCCGCGAGCCGAGCCGATGTCGTTGCGTGCCTACCGTCGTGAGCTGGGGCAGGGCTATCGCTTCGTGTCGGCCACGCCGTTGCTGCTGGGCCTGTGCCTCATGACGCTGGTGACCAGGGGCCTCGACCAGGGGTGGAGTGCCGTGCTCCTCCCCGTGCATGCCCGTGAGGAGCTGGGTGGTTCCGTCGATCTCGGTCTGCTGGAGGCTGCGTTCGGGATCTGCGCGCTCACGGGGGCGCTGGCCTATGGGGCGGTGGGCAGCCGCTTTCGGCGGTGGCCGGTGTTCACGGTCGCGTTTCTCATCGTGGGCCTGCCGCGCTTCGTGGTGGCCGCCTTCACCGACTCTTTCGCACCGCTGGCGGTGATGATGGCGGTTGAGGGGCTCGCCTGCGGTGTGCTCAACCCCATCATGGCCACCGTGATGTATGAGACGGTCCCGGAGGAACTGCGCAGCCGCGTGCTCAGTGCGACAACAGCCTCGTTCCAGCTGGTCACTCCGCTGGGCGGGCCGGCTGCGGGCTTCCTCGTGGATTCGGTCGGCCTGTCCTCGTCGCTGCTGGCGGTTGGCGGTGCGTATCTGCTCGCCACGCTGTGTCCGGTGGTCTTCCCGGCCTGGAGGCAGATGGACAGTGCCGGTTCTCCTTGGTGAGCCGGAAGCAACTCCCTAACCGCGCCGCGCGATCAGTGCCGCCACCCCGTCGAGCACGACCTCGAGTCCGAACTCGAAGTCCGCGTCCGGCTCGTCCGTCTGGTCCAGGGCATCGGATTCGAGGACGCGCGTGACGGCCGGGTGGCGTTCGGGGTCGGTAAGGGTGGCAAGGGTGCGCTGGTAGCGGCGCAAGACCTCGTCGGGGGCGTGGCCGCTCGTCGTGTACGCGGCATCCAGGTCGGACATCAGCGTCGCCTCGTTGCGCACATAGCCGCTGACCAGCATGATCACTCCGAGTTTCGTGCCCTCGTCGAGCCCGGTGCCGTCGAGGGCTGCGAGACCGTACTCCATCCACGCCACCGACTTCGGGCTCGCGGGCGGCCCGGAGATCGGGATCCGCAGGAGCCACAGGTTCTCGTGGAAGAACGCGCGCTGCGCCCGCGCCCACCGGGTCAGCCCCGCGCGCCACCCGGCCCCGTCGGGCAGCGGTTCGGGGGGCGCGGGCGTGACCGCCTCCTGCATCAGGATGTAGAGCTCGTCCTTGGCGCCGACGTACCGGTAGAGCGACATCGGCGAGGCGCCGAGCTCCTTGGCGACGCGCCCCATCGACACCGCCCCGATGCCCTCGGCGGCCGCGACGCCCACCGCCGCGGCCACGATGCGGTCCAGGCTGAGCCCCGGCTTCGGCCCTTTCGAGGGGCGGGCTCTGAAACCCCAGGCCGTCGCGAGGCTCGCGGGCAGGCCGGTGTCCTCGTCCGCCGCCGCCATCCGCGTCGCCTCCCTCTGCGCACCCGGGACCGTTCCTCGGCCTCCGGCTTGACGCACATCCTAGTTCTGCGTAACCCTTACACGGTAATGCGTAATAATTACGCAGTAAGTAGTCATGGAGAGGCGAGGCCATGCCCGACGCACCCGCCATCGAGGCCACCGGCCTCCGCAAGACCTACGGAAAGGTCGAGGTCCTGCGCGGTCTCGACCTGACGGTGCCGCGCGGCACCGTGCACGCCCTGCTCGGCCCGAACGGCGCGGGCAAGACCACCACCGTGCGCATCCTGGCCACGCTCACCGAGGCCGACGCGGGCACCGCCAGGGTCGCCGGGCACGACCTGCGCACCGAGCGGGCCCGGGCCCGCCGCGCGATCAGCCTCACCGGTCAGTTCGCGGCGGTCGACGAGATGCAGACCGGCGCGGAGAACCTGCGGATGATGGCCCGGCTCGCCCGCACCCACGGCGGCGCCCGCACCTCCCGCGCCGCCGCACGCACCCGGGCCGCCGAACTTCTCGACCGCTTCGACCTCGCAGACGCCGCCGACCGCCTGGTCAAGACGTACTCGGGAGGCATGCGGCGGCGCCTCGACCTGGCCGCGTCCCTGGTGGGCCAACCCGAAGTGATCTTCCTGGATGAGCCGACGACGGGCCTCGACCCGCGCAGCCGCCAGGAGCTGTGGAGCGTGGTGCGCGAGCTGTCGGCGCGGGGCACGACGGTCTTCCTGACCACCCAGTACCTGGAGGAGGCCGATCGGTTGGCGGACCGTATCGCCGTGCTGCACGGCGGCGAGCTGGTCGCCGAGGGCACCTCCGAGGAACTGAAGCGGCGCGTCGATGGCCACCGCCTCGACGTCGTCCTGACCGACCCGGCCGCCTATCTGCGCCTGGCGTCACAGGCGGTGTACAGCGAGCCCGAGACCCGCACCCTGGGCTTCTTCACCGACGGCGGTGCGCCCCAGGTGCGGGCGCTGCTCGACGCGTTGGACCCCGACGGCACGGTCATCGAACGGTTCTCGCTGCACACGGCCACCCTCGACGACGTCTTCCTGACCCTCACGAAGCCGACACAGCCCGCACACCAGGAGCCCAGCCATGTCTGACGCACTCATAATGACCGGCCGCTCCGTCCGGCTCAGCCGCCGCAACGTCGACGCCCTGATGATGGCCATGGCGCTCCCGGTGATGCTGCTCCTGATCTTCGTGTACTTCTTCGGCGGAGCCATCAACACCGGTACGGAGTATGTCACTTACGTCGTCCCCGGCGTCCTGCTGCTGTGCGCCGGCTTCGGCTCGGCCAGCACCGCCGTGGCCGTCACCGAGGACCTCAAGGGCGGCATCATCGACCGCTTCCGATCCCTCGACATCGGCGGCACCCCCGTCCTGGCGGGCCACGTTCTCGCCTCCACGGCCCGGAACCTGATCGCCACCGCCCTGGTCTTCGCGCTCGCCTTCGCGATCGGCTTCCGCCCCTCGGCCGGCCCGGGCGGCTGGCTCGCCGCGATCGGCCTCCTGGTCGCCTACATCGCGGCGCTCTCCTGGCTGTCCGCCGCGGTGGGCCTGCTCGTCAAGTCCCCCGAGGCAGCCGGGGGTTTCACCTTCTTCGTGAGCTTCCTGCCCTACCCGAGCAGCGCCTTCGTGCCGACCGACACCATGCCGTCGTGGCTCCAGGGCTTCGCCGCCCACCAGCCCGTCACCCATGTCATCGAGGCGGTACGCGGACTACTGCTCGGGCAGCCGGTGGGCTCGACGGGGTGGGTGGCACTCGCCTGGTGCACGGGCATCCTCACCGCCTCGGCGGCCGCTTCGGGAGCGCTGTTCAAGCGGCGTACGGCTTAGGTGACCTGCGCTCAGGGCCTGGGTGAGGAGGGCGGCGCGCAGGTTGTCGGGCCGCGCGTCCCATTCCCGGCCTCCGCCGACGGGCCGCAGTTGCACGTACGGGCCGACGAACCCCATGACTCTGCCGATCTTGCCGGTGCCGGTGTCCTCGACGGTGTCGCCAAGTCGGGGCTCGTACGTCGTCACCTGGCCTCCCTTTCCAGGACGGCCAGTGCCCGCGTGCACTCCTCGGGCGGCGGAACGTAGGCGCGTACGAGGGCGCTCGTGACGGAGTCGTCCGCGCAAGTGGGTAGCCACGAGGGGTGGGCCTTGCGGCGGTGGGGTCCGGAAAGGGTGGTGCTCCATGCTCCGGGCGACGGGTCGTGAACCGGCAGTACCGGCAGGCCCAGGTTGCTCGAGCTGGTCTCCAGGCCCGTCCTGGGCGCGGTTTGGCCCGGTTCAGGACTGGGTGCAGGCGATCCGAAGAGCACCACTCCTGCCCAGGCAAGTACCCGTGTTACAAGGTGCATTGTCGATCCCATCTGCCGGTTTCTGTGCGTGGGACAGATGGTGAGGGCTGGGAAGGGCCACAAGTACCCCAGCGAGGGGTAGTTGGGGGTGTCTCGTTCAGGTGGCGGCGCACCACTCGGCGAAGTTGGTGAGAGCCTCCGAGTCGGCCCGCTTCAATCGGCGGAGGGTGGCGGCGTCCTCACGGACCCAGGGGTGCTCGCGGGTGTGCTGCGGGGCGATCCGCCGGGCGACTTGCAGTGACTCGAACGCCTCGCCCGCGCGTCCGGACCACAGTTGGGCGCGGGCGAGTTCGATGTAGAAGCCGGAGCGCCGCTCGGCTGGGAGATCGGCAGGCGGCTGCCAGGCATCGGCGATCACAAGAGCCCGACCTGCGTGGTCGTCACCCAGACTGACCGCGACAGATACCTCGTGGATGCGGACGGTGTCGGGTCCGAACGCGGTGCCGCAGTAGATGCCTTCGGGGATCTGGTCGGCGAGCTTGCTGGCCTCGGCGAGGTGCGTCTCGGCAGCCGCGGCATCACGGGCGCGGCCAGCGATGACGGCCGCGCGCATGTGCAGTGCGCCCTTGGACGCGATCGCGCCCACCGTGCTGGGAGCGGGGGCCGAGTCCATGGCCTGCTCCAAGCAGCGCAGCCCAGCGGAGTAGGCGCGGGCGGCGAAGAACGTCTCGGTCCGAACGTAGGCGACGGAAGCGGTGAGCAGCGGGTCTTCCGCGTCGGACGCCGCCCATCGCATGAGTTCGATCAGGCGCGCTGACAGGTCGTGGGCTCCGAACTTGTAGGCAACGGCATCGGCGGAGCGGTAGGCACTGACCAGGAGTTGCGCCGGCTGGGGACCCTGGTGGGTTGGCGCGGCATGGTAGGCGCGGGCCAGTTCGGTGAGCAGGCTGGGGAGCCTGCGGACGAGGCGCGTGTACTGGGCGGAGAGCCGCCAGTGAGCGGCCTCGGTGACGGCGACTTGCAGGCTGGGGAGAGAACGGGTGGGGCCGTCCTCGGGGATGTCGTAGGCGGCGATGGCAGCAGAGAGTGCCGGAAGTGTGTCGTGGACGGGAGTGTGCGTGGCCGCCCGGTCGTGACGAAGGCGGACGGGGTCGATGCCAAGGGCGGCGGCGATGGCATCGAGGGTGGCCTCGGCGACGCCTCGCTCCCCGCGCTCGATCTTGCGGATGGTGCCCAGGGCGACGCATGCGGCGTCAGCGAGTTGCTGTTGCGTCATCTTGGGGCGGGCGACGCTGCGGTAGTAGGCGATGCGCTTGCCCACCCCGCTGCCGGCGTGCACGGACATACAGGCTCCAATGCGGGACGTCCACTCCGAACCGTACCCGCGCGCGCACGCTGCGGATACGCGAACGGCTCAACAACCACGGCAGTCAGGGCCGTTATCATCCGTCAGCCAGCGAGGATCTCCGTGAGTTGGGTCAGGGAGTCGATCCGCCAGTCCGCCGCCGCGACGATGGCAGGGTCGTCGGCCCACAGGTGTCCCCACGGACCCCGGCGGATGTGGGCCGCGCGCAGCCCGGAGGCCTTGGCCGGGTAGAGGTCGTTGGCCGGGTGGTCGCCAACGTAGACAGTCGCGTCTGGCGCGGCCTGCGCCACCTCGAGAACGCGCTCGAAGAACGCCGGGTCGGGCTTGGCCACACCCCACTCGCCGGACGTCACGATCAGGTCGGCCGGCAGGTCCAGGCCACGCAACAACTCACCCGCACGCCTCGTCTGATTCCCGGCGACGACGACCTTGGCACCGAGCTCACGCAGGCGGGTCAGGGCGGGGCGGACATCGTCGTACAGATCCGACTCGTCCAGGAACTCACCGCGCCCGGCAGCCTCACGGGCGCGGTACTCGGCGGCCAGGTCGACGTCGGGCTTCGCGAGGCGTACGGCGTCGGCGTTGTCGCGGCCCTGGGCGACGACCGCGCCGACGAGGGCGGAGAGCGTGTGGCGGGGAATTCCGAGCCAGTCGGCCCACGAGTTCCAGTAGCGGTCGTCGCAGGTGATGGTCTCACCGATGTCCAGGACGATGGTCTCGATCACTCCACGAAGCCTATGACCTCACAGCGGTCGGGTCCGGCAGGTCCTGATGAGCAGCCTCACGCGACCGCCGCCGCAGTCCGGACCTGCGCGCGGAGATCGAGGCCTTCCGGCGAACCGGCCCGCTCTGCCCCGCGGGTACAGTCCGAGGCATGTACCCGGTCAGCCGTTCCGGCCCGCGCCTCGATCTGCGTGAACTCGTCGACGAGGACGTGGATGCGATGCTCGCCGTCTACGGCGGCCCCGAAGCCACGGAGCACCTGTCGTTCGAACCGCGTAGCCGTGAACAGGTCGCGGAGGTCGTGTCCCGGTCGATCGCCTCCGCCACCGTGAGCCCTCGCGCCGAGTACCAGCTCGCCGTCATCGAGCGGAACACGGCCGAGCTGATCGGGTCCGGCCGCCTGGCCACCGACCCGCATCAGCAGCGCGGAGCCACCATGGGTTTCGCGCTGCGTCCTGACACCTGGGGAGTCGGCTACGGACTCGAGACCGTGCGCCTCCTCCTCGGCCTCGGGTTCGGGTTCGGGGATCTGGGCCTCCACCGCATCTGGGGAGCACGTTCTCCGCTCAACGAGGCATCAGCGAAAACCATGGCAGCGGCGGGCATGGTCGAGGAGGGGACCATCCGGGAGCACATCTTCAAGGCCGGCCGGTGGCGTGACTCCGTCGTCCACGCCATGCTCGACCGCGAATGGGCTGTTGCCTCCCGAAGGGCCTGAAGAGGTGGGGTGTTGGGGCGGCGGGCTCAGGGGGCGGGGGCCGAGTCGCACGGCGTGAGCAATTTTCCGCGCCGTGTTCACGCAGCGCTCGTTTGAGCGTCTGAAGGACGTACTCCCGCTTTGTGTTCACGCTTTTTGCAGGGTAGGGGTCATGAGCCCGTGAGGCGTGGCCCTCCCCCACGCCTCCGCACGACGAGCCTCTGCCGGCGGACGTGCTAACGGAGCCGGATCACGTTCCAGGACAAGGGCTCCAGGACGGCGTTCAGTGTGCCGTCCTGGAGGGTGGTGCCGTCGACGGGGTGCGGGGTGACGCGGTCCGGGTTGTCGAGGGTGTTGCGGGCGTCGGGGTCGGCGTCCGCGAGTGCGCTGTGCTCGACCAGGGAGGTCAACTCCAGTCCGTTCAGGGCGACTTCCAGCGGCAGCGGCTCCGTACGGCTGCGGTTGACCGCGAACACCGTCACCGAGCCGTCCTCCGCTCGTACGGCCGTGGCGTGCAGCAGGTTCGTCTCGCCGTACTTCTTCGTTTCGTACGTCGGTGAGTCGACCCGTACGTCGAGGACCTGGCCGCGCCCGTACCGGGACGCCTGCGCGAAGGGGAAGAACGTCGTCTGGCGCCAGGCCGGGCCGCCCGGCTCGGTCAGGATCGGGGCGATGACGTTGACGAGTTGGGCGAGGCAGGCCACGGTCACGCGGTCCGCATGCCGGAGCAGCGCGATGAGGAGCGAGCCGAAGACGACGGCGTCGGTGACGCTGTAGTTGTCCTCCAGGAGGCGGGGGGCCTCGGGCCAGTCGTCCTGCTCGAACGTCTTCGCGTGCTCCTCCCACTTGGGCAGGTACCAGACGTTCCACTCGTCGAAGGAGAGGTTGATCCGCTTCTTCGACTTGAGCCTCGCGCCCACGTGGTCGGCGGTCGCGACGACGTTGTCGATGAAGGACTCCATGTCGACGGCGGAGGCGAGGAAGGAGTCGACGTCGCCGTCCTCCGGCCAGTAGTAGGCGTGCAGCGAGATGTAGTCGACGAGGTCGTACGTCTCCGCCAGCACCGTCGCCTCCCACTCGGCGAACGTCGGCATGCCCTGGCTGGAGGAGCCGCAGGCGACCAGCTCGACGGTCGGGTCGAGCTGGCGCATCGCGCGGGCCGTCTCGGCGGCGATACGGCCGTACTCCTCCGCCGTCTTGTGGCCCGTCTGCCAGGGGCCGTCCATCTCGTTGCCGAGGCACCAGAGTTTGATTCCGAAGGGGTCCTTGTCGCCGTGGGCGATGCGCTTCTCCGCGAGTGCGGTGCCGGAGGTGTGGTTGGCGTACTCCTGGAGTTCCAGGGCCTCGGCGACGCCTCGGGTGCCTAGGTTGACCGCCATCATGGGCTCTGACTGGGGGCCGACCTTGCGGAGGAAGGCGATGTATTCGGAGAGGCCGAAGCGGTTGGTCTCGGTCGAGTGCCAGGCGAGGTCGAGGCGGCGGGGGCGGTCCTCGGCGGGACCCACCGAGTCCTCCCATTTGTAGCCGGAGACGAAGTTGCCGCCGGGGTAGCGGATGACTGTTGCGCCGAGTTCGCGGACCAGGTCCAGGACGTCGGTTCGGATGCCGTGTTCGTCGGCGGTGGGGTGGCCCGGTTCGAAGATGCCGGTGTAGACGCAGCGGCCGAGGTGCTCGACGAAGGAGCCGAAGAGTCGGGGGTTGACCTCGCCGACGGTGAAGGCGGGGTCGAGGGTGAAGCGGGCCTTGTGCATGGTCGCCTTTCGGGGAGGGTGGTTCTTGTTCGTTGGTGGCTGCGGGTTGTCGGTGGCTGGTCGCTCCCCCACTCTCGGCTTCGCTCGAGCGGGGCCCCCATCGCGGCGGAGCCGCATATTGATACAGCCCCGCGCTCCTAGAAGGGCGCTCAACTGGGCGTCCTTTTACGAGAGTTACTGCCCTGCCAAGCCCGTATGGGCCACCCCCGCCACTATCTGCCGCTGGAAGAAGACGAACACGATGATCAGCGGCAGCCCGGCCATCAACCCGCCGGCCATCAGCTGAGCCCACTGGATGCCGTACGAGTTCATGACGGTCGCGATGCCGTTCGGCATGGTCATCAGGTCGGGGTTGTTGGTGACCATGTACGGCCAGAGGAAGTTGTTCCATGAGGCGATGAAGGTGAAGATGCCCACGGCCGCCAGTGACGGCCTCGCGAGCGGGACGACGATCGTGAAGAAGACCCGCCAGCGGCCGGCGCCGTCGATGAACGCGGCCTCCTCCAGTTCGCGTGGGATGCCCTGAAAGAACTTGTAGAGGATGTAGACCATCGCGGCGGGCGCGCACTGCGGCAGGATCATGCCCCAGTACGTGTCGACCATCCCCATCTGCTGGACCGTGGTGAACAGGGGGACGCCGAGGACCGCCGGGGAGATCATCAGGCCCGCCATGACCACGCCCAGAAGGACGCCCTTGCCGCGGAACTCGGTGCGCGCGAACCCGTACCCGGCGAGTGCGCTCACGATCAGCACCACCGTCGTCACGCACACCGAGACGACCAGGGAGTTGACGAACCAGTTGGTGATGTTGCCCGTCGCGAACAGGGCCTTCCACGCCTGGCTCGTCCAGTCCTCCGGCAGCCAGTGCGGGGGCACCGCCACCGCCTCGGTCTCCGACTTGAGCGAGGTGAACAGGCCCCAGGCGAAGGGGGAGAGAAAGACGACGGAGACGGCCGTGCCGAGGAGGGTGAGGATGATCTGGCTGGGCGTCCAGGAGGATTTGCGGTGCTTGACGCGGACGTCCGCGGCGGTGGTCATCGGGCGGTCTCCTCACGGTTGCGCAGCAGCCACATCCGCGCGAGAGCGACGGCCGCGATGATCACGAAGAAGATGATGGAGATCGCGGAGGCGTAGCCCACGCGGTAGCTGGTGAAGCCCTCTTCGAGGGTGAACTGGACGAAGGTGCGGGTCGATTCCTCCGGTCCCGGCGAGAAGTCCATCATCACGACTGCCTGGTCGAAGACCTGGAGCGAGGCGAGGATCTGCAGGGCGATCACGAGCCCGGTGATGTTGCGCAGCATCGGCACGGTGATGTGCACCATGCGGTGCCAGGCGTTCGCGCCGTCCAGTTTGGCGGCCTCGTAGAGGTGGTCGGGGATGCCCTGGAGCGCGGCGAGGTAGAGCAGGAAGCTGAAGCCGACCGTCCACCACAGGGTCGTGATGACGATGGCGAGCATGGCGTACGACTTGTCGGTCAGCCAGGGTGTCTCGATGCCGAAGACGTGGTTGATCATGCCCGTGCCCGGGTTGAACAGCCACTGCCACAGGTTGCCCGCGACCGTGGAGGGCAGCAGGAACGGGGCGAAGAAGCACAGTCGCCACAGCCACTTCGCGTGCTCGATGTGGTGGGCGAGCGTCGCGAGGAGGAAGGCGAGGACGGTGATGCAGGGCACGACCAGGAGCGTGAAGTAGGCGCTGTGGCCGAGCGCGTCCCACATCTGCGGGTCCTGGAGGGCCTCGCGGTAGTTGTCGAGGCCGACGAAGTTGGCGCTGTCGCCCGCGATGTTGGCGTCCGTGAAGCTGAGGTAGACACCGCGCACCAGCGGCCAGATCACGAAGAGCACGAACAGGGCGAGGAACGGGGCGACGAACCAGCCGCCGTGCTGGAAGCCCTGCTTGCGGCGGGCGGTGGCACTCAGCGCGGCGGTCTTCGTGCGAGGGGGTGCGATGACGGTCTCTGTACTGGCGGTCGTCACGCGACGGCACCTCCCTGCGCGGCGGTCTGGCCGTCCATGGGGTTCTTCATGGCGAGCAACTGGGTGAGCGCGCCCTTCATCCGGCGGGCGACGGCCTCCGGCTTGGCGGAGCCCATCGTCGAGGAGACGATGACGGGACCGAGGCGCTGGGCGAGGATGCCGGTGGAGCCCGCGAACCACACCTTCGGCTCGGTCGCCTGGTGGTCCATGGCCGACACGTACTCGCTCTGCGGGTTCAGCTCCTTGTACGCGGCCGTGGACAGGGTCGGCGTGTAGGCGGGGATGTGGCCGCCGGCCGCCCACTGCTGGGCGTGCTGGACGACGTAGGCGGCGAGCCGGTGGGCGGCCTCGTTCGTGGCGCCGCCGCGTTCGGACTGGTGCGGCAGGACGAAGGCGTGCGACTCGGCGTGGGTGGCCTGCTTGCCGAAGACGGGCGGCAGCGGGGTCGCCCCGTAGTCGAGCTTCGCTCCGGAGAAGACCGGCACCGACCAGTTGCCCTCCCAGGCGAAGGGCGCGCCGTTCATGAACTGTTCGGCGCCGACGGAGCCCATGCCCGGGTTGGCGTACCCGTCGGTGATGTGTTGGCGCAGGAACTCCAGGACCTGGGTGGCCTTGTCGGTGTCGAAGGTGACCTCGGAGTTGGCGGCGTTGAACCAGGTACCGCCGAGCTGGGTGTAGAAGGCGACGAAGAACCACCACTGGAAGTTCTGGTCGTTGATCCACAGGCCGATGGCCTGCAACCCCTTCTTGGTGGCCTTCTTGGCCTCCTTGAGCACGTCGAACCACTCGCCGGTCGATGTCACGGGCACGATCCGGCCGTCGTCGTCGAGCAGGCCCGCCTTCTTCAGTACGTCCTTGCGGTAGAAGCAGAGCTGGACGTGGATGTCGAGCGGGAGGGCGTAGAGCTCGCCGTCGATGACGGCGCGCTTCCACAGGTCGGGGTTGAAGTCCGCTTCCCGTACGCCGTACTTGGCGAGCAGGTCGACGTCCCAGGGATCCAGAAGGCGGCCGGGCGAGAAGCCGGTGATCCGGCCCAGGTGCATGACACCGAGGTCGGGTGCGCGGTTGCCGGCGGCCGCCATGGCGAGCTTGGAGTAGAAGGGGTTGCCCCACTGGAAGGTGGAGTCCTTCACGTCGATGCCGGGGTTTTCCTTACGGAAGGAGTCCAGCATCGCGATCATGTTGGCGCCGTCGCCGCCGCTGAAGAGGTTCCAGTAGCGCACCCGGGTGTCCGCGCCGGAGGCGAGCGCATCGGCGCCGGTGCCCAGCGCGGCGAAACCGAAGCTGCCCGCGACCGCTAATCCGCCGATTCCGCCCAGCAGTTGCCTGCGATTCAGGTCAGGTCGTCCCATGCCCCGCCTTACTGTCCGAGGTGTCTACCGGCTTCAGCCATTCGGGATTTCGAATGGCGCACGTAACTTCGAACGGGACCGTAGAATCGAAGCGCTTGCGCGTCAAGGGTTCGCGCAGAAAGCGCTTTCCCCATTCGGTTGCTGGACAAGGAAAGCGCTTTGTGCGCTCCGCGGGGCGGGGTGGGTTGCGGCTGCGGGGCCGTCGTGGCTGGTCGCGCAGTTCCCCGCGCCCCTTACGGGGCGCCATCCGGCGCGAGCGTTGGCTATCCGGCGAACGCCGGCTGCCGGATCCCCTTCCCCGCGCCCGGCACCACCAGCACCGAGCCGGACATCGGGTGTGGCTCCTCCAGACCCGTACGGGCCGTGGTGATGTAAAGGTCCGTCAGGTCGGGGCCGCCGAAGGCGCAGGCCGTGGGGCGGCGGGTGGGGAGCTGGATCACTCGGTCCAGTTCGCCGGAGGGGGTGTAGCGGTGGACGGCGGCGCCGTCCCAGAGGGCCACCCAGACGCAGCCGTCGGCATCGACGGTGAGGCCGTCGGGGAAGCCTGCGCCGTCCTCGATGGCCGCCAACTGACGCCTGTTGACCGGTCGTTGGTCGTCTCCGACGTCGAAGACGTCGATGCGGCGCGTCGGCGAGTCGATGTAGTACATCAGGCTGCCGTCGGGGCTCCAGCCCGTGCCGTTGCTGACGGCCACGTCGTCGAGGACGACCTCCACCGTGCCGTCGGCGGTGTAACGGGAGAGCGTGCCGCCGCCCGGCGCCTCGTCGTAGCGCATCGTGCCCGCCCACAGCGAACCGTCGGGGGCGACCGCCGCGTCGTTGGCGCGGCGGCCGGGGACGACCTCCCGGTGCAGCCACCGGAAGCCGTCAGGGCCGCCGGCGCGGTCGGGACCGAGGAGTGCCACGCCGTCCCGGAGATTGAGCACCAGACCGCCACCCGTACGGGGCTTCGCGGCGCCCACGTGCTGTTCGGTCGCCAGGACCGTACGGCGGCCGGAGTCCGGCTCGTACGTGTGGACCCTGGAGCCGAGGATGTCGACCCAGATCAGCCGCTGGGCTTCGGCGTCCCAGGTCGGACCCTCGCCCAGAGCGGCGTATTCGCGTATGGCCACTTCGACGGTCATGCCACGCTCCGGTGCCCGAGTCGCTCCGACAGTTCCGCGGCGCCCTTCATGGCGAGCTGCTCCAGCTCGCCGCGGCGGTCGTCGCTCCAGCGGATCATCGGTACGGAGATGGAGAGCGCGGCGACGACCTGGCCCGTGCGGTCGCGTACGGGGGCGGCCACGCAGCTGACGTCGGGGTTCGACTCGCGGTTCTCCACGGCGACGCCCCGGCGGCGGATGTCGGCGAGGGTCTCGCGCAGGGCGGCCGGATCGGTGATGCTGTTCGGTGTCATCGCGGGGAGCTCGCCGCTCTCGGGGATCCGCGAGGTCAGCTCGGAGTCGGGGAGTGAGGCGAGCAGCATCTTGCCCACGGAGGTGCAGTGCGCGGGGAGGCGGCGGCCGGCGGCGGACACCATGCGCACGGCGTGCGTGGAGTCGACCTTGGCGATGTAGATGACGTCCGTGCCCTCCAGGATCGCGACGTGCACCGTCTCGTCGCAGGTCTCCGCGACGGACCGGGCGACCTGCTGGCCCTCGGCGGCGAGGTCCAGCTGCTCGGCGTACCGGCTGCCGAGCTGATACGGGCGCACACCGAGGCGGTAGCGTCCCGGCTGGCCCGGTACCTGCACGATGTACGAGCGCGCGGCGAGCGTGGTCACCAGCTCGTGCACGGTGGTGCGGGGCAGCTGGAGCTTGCGCACGATGTCGGGGGCGGAAAGTGTTCCGTCCCCGTCGAGAAAGAGCTCGAGAATGTCGAGAGCCCGGGTCACGGCTGGCACGAGACGTCCCACGACCGGCCCCCTCCCTAGTGTTCGATATTTCAACAGACGATCGGCATGACGAACACAGGCTACGCATAGTGGCTTTCGCCAGGCAACATGCAGGTAGGCACGACTGCCTGAGCAGGGAAAACAGAGCCGGGGGGCGCGCCTACGTCAGGGGCGCGGGGCCGTATCAATTTGCGGCTCCGCCGCAATGGGGGTCCCCCCGCTCGAGCGAATTCGAGAGTGGGGGAGCGACCAGCCACAACGGACCCGCGGCTCACAACCGGCCTGCATAAAAGCGGCCCACCAGCGGAGCGTCAGCGCCGAGCCCGCGGATCCCCCAGCTCCCCCCGCAGCCGCTGCGCACGCAACACCAGTTCCAGCTCGAACCGTCGATCGGGGTCATCGATCTCGTCCCCCCACAGTTCGCGGATCTGCCGAAGGCGATACCGCACCGTCTGCGGATGGACCCCGAGCCGAGCGGCCACCTCGGGTGCACCGCCCCGCGTCTCCAGCCACGCCAGCAGCGTCTCCGCCAGCCGCCGCCCATGGGTGGGCCCGCAATGTGCGAGCGGCGCCAGACACCGCAGCGCAAGGTCGTCGATCAACTCCTCCGGCTGAAGCAGAACCAGGGCCTCCGTGTGTTCCGTGCAGTAGAGGACGCCCCCGGAGGGCAGCAGTCCGCGCTCCATCAGCCGCACCGCCGCCTCGGCCCAGCGCAGCGACTTCGCCGCGTCGGCCAGTGGTACGGGCGGGCCGATGGCACCCGCCCAGCCGGTCATCGCGCGCCGCAGGAGCTCGGGGCGCCCGGCGGCGTCCGGGTCGGGCACGACCATCCGGGGCTGTTCGTATTCCATGTCCAGCAGTACGCCCTGCCCTACGGCGGGGGCGACGGCCTCCCGGGCGGGCCGCAGCAGTACGCCCACCGCAACCTTGCCGGGCAGCGGCCAGCCGATGCGCGCGGCCCGTTCGCCGAGCGCCTCGGTCGGGTCGCCCCGGTGGTGCTCGGTGAGCAGCAGTTCCATGAGCCCGCGCTGGAGACGGAGCCGCTCGCCGGCCTGCCGGGCGGCGGCCTCGGCGTAGCCGCGTACGGACTGGTCGACGAGCCCGTCCAGGTACTCGTAGCCGGCGTCGACCAGCTCGTACATCGCGGGCGGCGGGATCTCCACGCGCTGCCCGATCTCGGCGAAACGGCGCCAGGCGAGGCGTACTCCCATCCGGTAGATCGCCTGGAGCGAGTCGAGGCTGCGGCCGTTCAGTCCCTCACCTCGGCCGAACTCCTGGAAGACCTCGGGGTGGACGCGCGGGCGGCCCTCGGAGCTCTCCAGATGCTGGATGAAGACCTCGATGGCCCGGCGGATGCCGATCAGCGCCATGGGCTCGCCGGAGTCGTCGAGCACGACGGGCAGATGGGGGTACTCGCGGCGGATCTCCCGCAGGATCTCCTCGGCGAGGTCCGGCGCCTCGGCCAAGGCGATGGCCGCGAACTGCCGGACCTGGAGGCGCGGTACGTCACGCCAGGCCGAGCGCGTGCTGATGGTTCCCGTGGTTCCCGGGCGGAGCGCCATGGTCAGCGTTCCCGGCCGGCCGTCTCATACGTGATGAGTGGGGTGTTCGGCTGGTCGGGCGTCGCGTTCAGCAGCGCGACGATGCCGACGGCGGCACCAACGGCGAGTACGGCGGCGGCGGTTACCGTCAGCAGGGCGGCAAGCAGTCTGGGCATCGAAGGGTCAGCCCTCTCAGTCGAAAGGTGGTCCCACCGGGTTGAATGGTGGTCCCACCCCGGTCAACCGCATCAGAAGTCTGTGCGGCTGCCTGCCCATTCATACGCCCCAGCCGGCCCCTTCCGGCAGGGGACAGTCTCGACAATGCATTGACACTTCGTCAAGGGTGCGCTTACGGTTCCCGGCCCATACCGCTTGTGCACCCTCCCACCACTGTGTCCGCACATCCCTGTGCCGTGTCACCACAAGCCTCTGGAGTGCCCGGATGCGCCGCACTGCCTCACCGTTTTCGCTGATCATCCTGGGTCTGGGCGTGTTTTTGCTCGTCCTGGCCCCCCTGCTCGCCTGGTTTGTCGAACCGCGCGCCAAGCAGAATCCGATCGACATCGACACCAAGACCGTGTTCACCGGCACGGGAAGCTATTTCGACACGGATGAGATCGAAACCGTTCACAACAAAAAGATCACGATCACCCGGCAGGTCCGCGGCGATGTCGCCGACAGCGAGAAGAGCGGCCGGGCTGTCTGGGACGTTTCGACGACCCTGGACACCGAGAAGTCGCTGCCGGCCGCCGACCCGCATGACGCGCTGCGCTGGACGATGGAGCGCTGGGTGACCGACCGGAAGACGAACGCTCCGGTGCACTGCTGCCAGGAGGAGCCGTACTTCGAGGGCGAGGCGTATCTGAAGTTCCCCTTCGACGTGCAGAAGCGCGATTACCGCTGGTGGGACAACATCCTGGGCTCGACGATCACCATGGAGTACCAGGGCAAGAAGAAGATCCAGGGGTACGAGGGCATGCAGTTCACCGCGAAGGTGGCGCCCGCCAAGAACGGCACCCGGATGGTGCCGGGCAGCATCGTGGACCAGCCCGAGCGCAGCCAGGTGCTCGCCGAGGAGTGGTACTCCAACCACGGTCTCGAGCTGGTCGTCGACCAGGCCACGGGCCGGATCATGTTCGCGGCGACCGGGATCCGTCAGACGTTGCGGGCACCCGGCTCCGACGAGGACGCCGCGGTTCTGCTGGACAGCAAGCGCATCGCCTTCACCACTGATACACAGAAGAAGCAGGTGGAACTCGCCAAGGCCGACTCTCGCCAACTGCGCATGGTGGGGCAGACGTTGCCCATCGGGGCGGGCGTGGCGGGCGGACTGCTCGCCATCGTGGGGGTCATTTTGGTGGTGCGCGGGCGTCCGCATCCCGAAACGTCCGAGTCGTCCCAGCAGCCACTCACAATGTGATGAGACGTCAGCTGGATAAAGGCCGGAATTTGTCACCCGGGTGAGTAGCAGCATCGAACCGGTGGGCGAAAACTATCCACCCCCACCCAAACACAGCCTGCCCACACCATCGCCACAGCCGGTTCCACAACCACCACACATCCGCACCGCGTGAGCTTGCCGAAAACGCCGCACTTGCCGTACCCCCCACGCTGGTTCCGCACCCCGAGACGAGTTGGAGCACCAATGCCCCAGCACGTGCCTTCGTCGTTGCGCGCTGCTTTCCCCCGCACCGCGCAGCGACCCCCGGCGCATCCCCCACAGCCGCGCCGTGTCGTCTTCCTCGCCCGCCGTGACTTCGGCAACGCGGCGGCGGGCGGTTCCGAACTCCTCGTCGACAAGCTCGCCGAGGGCCTGACCCAGCTCGGCCACCAGGTCACCCTGCTGTGCGGGGGCCCGGCCGCATACCGCGACTACCGTGTCGTGTCGGCCGGCGGCGACCTCGGCCACTATCTGAAGGTCCGTTCGGCTTTCCAGCGCCAGGTCGGTGACTGCGATCTGCTGGTCGAGGTCTGCAACGGGATGCCGTATCTGGCGCCGTTGTGGCATCGCGGCCCGACCCTGTGCCTGGTCAACCATGTGCACACCGATCTGTGGAAGATGCGGTTCGGCGGTCCGCTGGCGCCCGCCGCCCGGCTCGGCCGAAGACTCGAGCACTGGGCACTCGCGGGTGCCCAGCGCCGCAATCTGCTGGTCGCCGTCTCCCCGTCGACGGCACACGCGCTGCGCGACATCGGGGTCGAGCGTGAGCGCATACGGGTCGTCCACAACGGCGTCGAGGAGCCGGGCCCGCGGGCCGAGCGCTCGCCGGAGCCGCTGTTCCTGGCGATGGGACGGCTCGTCGAGTACAAGCGCATCGATCTGCTGCTGCGGCTGTGGGAGCGGGTCCGCCCGGTCACCGGCGGCCGTCTGGTGATCGTCGGCGACGGGCCGGAACGCGAACGTCTGGAACAACTCGCAGGCCCCGGCGTGGAGTTCAGGGGTCATGTCTCCGAAGCCGAGAAGCACCGGCTGCTCTGCGCCGCCTGGATGCTGCTGCACCCCTCGGCGGTCGAGGGCTGGGGCCTGGTGGTGACCGAGGCAGCCGCCCGTGAGACTCCGGCCATCTCCTTCGACGTACCCGGTCTGCGGGACTCCATCGTGGACGGCGAGACCGGGCTCCTTGCCCGCGGCGAGTCGTCGTTCGCGGCGGCCTGGTGCACCCTCGCCCTGTCCGCCGAACGCCGCACCCTGATGGGCAAGGCGGCCCGTGAGCGTGCCGCCCAGTACCGCTGGCATCAAACGGTCCGTCAGTTCCGCGCGGTCGCGGCGGAGGCGGTGAGGAGCTACCAGCCATGAGCACTTCCACGGGTTCCGGCAGAGGCACGGGCAAAGGCAGACGTACGGGGACGGGTCTGAAGGACCCCTCGCTGCGCCGTTCCGTCGCCCTCTTCCGCGCCTTCCTCCATGAGCAAGAAGACCCGGAGGCCTGCTACTCGCTGCTCGCCCGTGACGCCGTCGACCAGGTGGAGGCGTACGACGGTCCGGTGAAGGGCCGGACCGTCGTGGACGTGGGCGGCGGGGGCGGCTGGTTCACCGAGGAATTCCGGCGGCGCGGCGCGTACGCCTACCTCTTCGAGCCGGACGTACAAGAACTCGGCGAGAAGCCGCCCGAGGGCGCGGTCGTCGCGGACGGCTATCTGCTGCCGTTGGCGGACGGCGTCGCCGACGTCTGCTTCTCCTCCAACGTCCTCGAGCATGTGGCCGACCCGCAGACCTTCCTCAGCGAGATGGTGCGGGTCACCAAGCCCGGCGGACTGATCTATGTGTCGTTCACCAACTGGCTGTCCCCCTGGGGCGGTCACGAGTGGGCGCCCTGGCACTACTTCGGCGCCGAGCGGGCCCGCGCCCGCTACCGGCGGCGTACCGGCAAGGACGCCAAGCACACCCTCGGCGAGAACCTCTTCGCCGTACATATCGGAACCACCCTCAGGCAGGTGCGCGAAAGAGACGACGTCACGGTCGTCTCGGCGCGCTCCCGCTACTGGCCGTTCCTCGCGGAAACCGTCGCGAAGGCGCCGGGGCTGCGCGAGTTCGCCACCTGGAATCTCCTCCTCATACTCCGGCGGTATCCATGACCAGTACGGTCCAGTCGGCTCCTCCCCCGGCGCCGACACGTCCCCTCCCTCCTGTGCCCGATCCCCCTGAGGGGCCGCGGTCACGACGGTGGCTTCTGGGGTTCTGGGCCGTGGTGTTCGTGCTGTTCCTGGCCGTGGACCCGGGCCGGCAGACCTTCGAGACCAAGCTCGGGGTGTCGGTCGATCCCTGGCAGTTCATGGCCGATCTCGGTCAGCTGTGGCACGACCGGGGCGGCTTCGGCGGTATCGCGGACCAGTACATCGGTTACGCCTTCCCGATGCTGCCGTACTACGCGCTGACCGACCTGCTGGGCATACCGGTGTGGCTGGCCGAGCGCCTGTGGCTGTCGCTCGTCGTGAGCGTCGCCTTCTGGGGTGCGCTGCGGCTGGCCGAGCGGCTCGGCATCGGCAACCGCCCCTCCCGGCTGCTGGGCGCGGTGGTGTACGCGCTGTGGCCAGTGTTCACCATCGTCGTCGGCTCGACCTCGGCGGCGGCGCTGCCGGGCGCGATGCTGCCGTGGGTGCTGCTGCCGCTGACGAACGAGCGTTACAGCGCGCGGATCGCCGCCCTGCGCTCGGCGCTGCTCATCCCCTTCATGGGCGGCGTCAACGCGGCGACAACTCTGGCCGCCCTGCTGCCCGTCGGCCTGTATCTCCTCTCCCGCCCGCGCGGCCCGAGGCAGCGCAAGCTGATCGCCTGGTGGGTGCCGGGGGTGATCCTGGCGACGGCCTGGTGGGTGATCCCGCTGCTGCTGCTCGGCATCTACGGCGAGAACTTCCTTCCGTACATCGAGAGTTCACAGACCACCACGGCCACCATGTCGGCCACGGAGATGCTGCGCGGCGCCGGCAACTGGGTCGCCTATCTGAACTTCGGCGAGGCCTGGCTGCCCGCCGGCTGGACCGTCGCCTCCTCGGTGCTCGTGATCGTCTGCTCGGCTCTCGCGGCCGGCCTCGGTCTCGCCGGGCTCGCCCGCCGCGATCTGCCCGAACGGCGCTGGCTGGTCCTGGTCGTGCTGTCGGTCGCACTCATCACCCTTGCCGGGTACGGCGGTTCGTTCGGGGCGCCCTTCCACGAGACCTTCCAAGGCTGGCTGGACGGCGGCCTCGCTCCCTTCCGCAACATCTACAAGTTCCAGGTGGGCCTGGCCCTCGCGCTGGTCTTCGGGCTGATGCATCTGGTCGGCGTCGCCTCCGAGACACGGGGCGCCCGTCCCGTACGCGGCCGGCGGTTCGCCCCGCTGATCGCGGCGGTCCTCGTCCTGCCCGGCCTCGCCCTGCCCTACTTCAACGGGTCGATCCTGCAACCGGGTTCGTTCCAGGAGCTCCCCAAGTACTGGAAGGCCACGGCCGACTGGCTGGAGAAGTACTCCCCCGACTCCCGCGCCCTCGTCGTCCCCGCCACCGCGCACGGCATCTACACCTGGGGCTCCCCCATCGACCAGCCCCTCGACGTGCTCGCCGAGTCCCGCTGGGCGCAGCGGGACTACGTGCCGTTCGGCACCGCGGGCAACCGGCGCGCCATGGACGCGGTCGAGCAGGCGCTGCTGACGGGCGGCGAAGTCCCTGGCCTGGCCGACTACTTGAGCCGGGCCGGGCTCCACTACGTCGTCGTGCGCAACGATCTCGACCCGGACCAGATGGGCTACGTACCGACCACGACGGTTAAGCGCACCCTGGAGGAGTCGGGCTACCGCCGGGTGACCGGCCTCGGCCCGGTGATGACGGGCGGGACGATCGCGGAAGACACCCCGGTGCAGGTCGAGGGCCTGTATCCGCGGCACCGCGCCGTCGAGATCTACGAGCCGGCCGAGGACGTGCAGCGGCCCGGGCAGGCCGGACTGAAGGCCGTCGCCGACACGGCCGTGGTCTCCGGCGGCCCTGAGGCACTGCTGCCGATGTCCGCCGATCCGGCATTCCGGGACCGGCCCGCGGTGCTGACCGGTGACAACCACCCCGGGCTCGGCACTCCCCCGCTCCAGGTGACGGGTGACGGGCTGCGGCGCGCCGACACCCGGTTCGGTCTGGTCAACGCCAACACCTCGTACACGTACACCCGCGACGAACGCAATCACTCCGGCAGCTTCCAGGACGCCGGTGAGAAGCCGCACCAGATCCTGCCGACGGAGGGCATCGAGCACCAGACGGTGGCCGAGCTGCGTGGCGCTCGCTCGGTGACCGCCTCGTCGAGCGGCAACTGGCTGTTCCATCTGCCGCAGTACGACCCCGTGAACGCCTTCGACGGCAATCCGAACACCGCGTGGGCCGAGGGCGCCGCGGGTTCGGCGAACGGCGAGTGGCTGCGGATCGGCTTCACGGAGAAGACCGACATCCCCTCCTCGATCCGGGTCACGCCGCTGCCGCAGGACAGTGTGCGGTCGGCGCCCACCCGGGTCCGGGTGGAGACCGAACGCGGCTCCGCGACGAGCTACCTCCAGGCCAACGGCATGCGGCAGCGGATCAAGGCGCCTGAGGGCGAGACGGACTGGCTGCGGATCACCATCGTCGACTCGGTGGCCCGGCACACCGGTCTCACCGGGGCCGGTTTCTCCGAGATCAGCATCCCCGACGTCCAGGTGACCCGCATGCTGCGGCTCCCCAGGGACGCCGAGCGCACCGACGCCGCCGCCGAGGTCGTCTCGCTCCACCGGGCCTCCGACCCGGGCGGCTTCTCCCCGACGGGCACGGAGGCGGGCCTGCACCGCCGCTGGAACTCCGAGGCGGCGGGCTCGTACGAGGTGAAGGCGAGCGCGGTCCCGATCCCGAGCACCGAACTCGACGAACTGCTCTACCGGGTGGCGCCCGAGCAGCAGAGCCAGATCACCGCGACCGCCGACTCCACGGCCAACCTCGGTGTCGGTCTGTCGCCGCGCAATCTCACCGACGGCGATCTGACCACCGCCTGGATCGCCGGGGACAACCCCACGATCCATCTGCGCTGGCCGGACAAGCAGGCCGTCGACGAGATCGTCCTGCCGCCCGCGGGCGGTCTGTCCACCCGGCCCACCAAGGTGAACATCAGCTCGCCGGACGGCGCGGCGATCGCCGGTGTCGACGAGAACGGCATCGTCCGCTTCCCCGCGATCACCACCGACCGGCTGGACATCACGATCACCGACACCGCGGAGATGACCGTCCACAACCCGGTCGTCGACGAAGATCTGCAACTGCCGGTCGGCCTGACCGAGGCGTACATCCCGGCGCTCGACCAGTACCGCACCCCGCAGCCCGACGTCGACCGCACCTTCGACGTGCCCTGCGGCCAGGGCCCGACGCTCGCCATCGACGACGAGCTGTACGAGACCAGCGCGTCCGGAACGGTCGAGGACCTGGTGGAGCGGCGGCCCATCGAGGTGACGCTCTGCCAGCAGGGCCGCGCGGACACCTCGCTCTCCCTCGACTCGGGCGCGCACCGCGTCGAGGCGGGCGACGCCGGTCCGCTCGCGGTCACGGACGTCACGCTGACCCGCGGCACGGTCGCAGCCCCCTCCACGACCGAGCGTGAGCTGGAGATACGGGACTGGCTGGGCGACCTCCGCGAGGTGAGCGTCGGCTCGGGTGCGGCCTCGTATCTGACGACGTACGAGAACTTCAACGAGGGCTGGAAGGCCACGCTGAACGGCGACGAGCTGGACCCGGTCCGGCTCGACGGCTGGCAGCAGGGCTGGCGGATCCCAGCGGGCGAGGGCGGCAACGTCAAGCTGTCGTACGAGCCCTCCACGACGTACGAGGCCGGGCTGATCGGCGGCGGGGTCGGAGTGCTCGCGCTCGCGGGTCTCGTCCTGTACCGGCGCAACTCGCCCAACACGGACGAGCCCTCGCCGCTGCCGCCCGCTCCCGGGATGATCCTGGGCGTCGTGGCGCTCACGCTGGTGGCTGCCGTGATCGCCGGCTTCTTCGCGCTCCTGGTGCCGGTTCTGGCACTCATCGCATGGAAGCGGCACGCGCTGCTGGTGCCGATCGCGTTCCTCGCGCTCGCGGGGGCCGGGATCGCCGCCGCCACGGGCGCGGGGACGCCGGCCTCGGCGGACGAGGGGACGTTCGGTCCCGCGGCCCAACTGCTGGCGCTGATCGGGCTGTTCGCGGGGCTGGTGTCGACGCGCGGTGCTGCGCTGGAGCCACAGGGGGCTCAGGGGGCTGTGCCTCCGGGATCGCAGCCCGGAGGTTCCGGAGGATTCGGCGGTCCCGGCGGGTTCGGTGTTCCGCCTGTGCCGCCGGCGCCTGCGCCTGCCCCCGCGCCCGGCTCGGAGGCGCCTACGGCGCCGCTGCCGAATCGGCAGCGCGGAGAGACGTACGGGCCGCCCGGGACGACGTCTCCGTCGGGGGCGCCCGAGGCCGGGTCTCCGTCGGGACCGGGTGCGGGTGCGACGCCGAGTGAGGGTGCGGGTGAGCCGGGACTGCTGCCGCCGCCCCGGACGCCTCAGGAGTCGTCTCAGACGCCGGAGTCGCAGGAAGCAGCGCCTCAGACGCCGCCGAAGTACGAGGCCGGGCCCACCGTCTCCGCGCGGGGCCCCGAGTCCGACCGGCGGATACCCGATCCACCGACCGTCCGCTTCCCGCTCAGTAAGCCGAAGCTCAAGGCGACACGTCCCGAAGGGACCGAAGCGACGGAACCACGGGACAAGGAAGAGACGGGGGAAGGCGAAACCACATGACCACCCTGGACCACTCGGCGCGTGACGGCACGGACGGACCCGTACGGCCGCCCGCCCGGATCCCGTTCCCCGTCGTGGACGAGGTCGCCCGGCACTGCCTCCAGGAGGAGGAGCCGGAGACCGTCCACATCGAGGTCCACCTGCCGGGCCATCTCGACCCGGCCCGCCTGAAGACGGCCTTCACCGCGGCCCTGCACCGCCACCCCCGCATCCTGATGCGCGAGGCCGCGGGGCCCTGGTACCGCCGCCGCTACGAATGGGAACTCACCCGCGACCCGGACGTGGAGGTGGTGACGTTCCCGGCGCCGGACCGCGACGCCCTGAAGCACGCCCGGGACAGGGCGCTCGCCTCCGCCCCGCCGCTCTCGGCGTCCCCGCCGATCAGGCTGGAGGTCGTCCGCGATCCGGAGGACGACGGCACCGTTCTCTTCCTCACCATCAACCACACCGCCCTGGACGGCCCCGCCTGCCTCAGGGTCCTGGCCACCGCGGCCGAGCTCTACGGAGGACGCGACAACGCCCCCGCCGCGCCCCCGACCCGTACAGCAGGCGCCGCCCCCACGGAAGTTGACGCCCCCTCCAGCTGGACCCCGCCCGCCCGGGTCGCCCACGGCACCCCCGAGCCCTCCCCCGGCAACGGCATGCTCGTGTCCGAGCTGAACGTGCCGCACCGGCCCAAGGGCTCCCCCTACACCGTGAACGACCAGCTCATGGTGGCCACCGCGATGATGATCGCCCACTGGAACCGGGAACACGGCGCCCATCCCCGACCCCTGCGCATCACGATGCCGGTGGACGACCGGCCGCGCGGCACGGACATGCCCATCGGCAACGGCACCCGGCTCGTCGAAGTCCCGTTCACACCCGAGGAGCTGGACGCCTCCGACCTGCCCGGCCTGTTGCGTCGTACGGCGGACCGCACGCGCGCCCTCAAGGCCCAGCCGCGGCCCCAACTCGGCCACGGGGCTGCCCTGTTGACCTCCCCCTGGGCCCCCGTGCCCTGGCGGGCCGCGCTCACCAGAGGCCTGCGCCGAGCAGCCGCGCCCTGGACGTCGACGACCCTGCTGAGCAACATCGGCCGCGTCCCGTACCCGCTCGACTTCGGCGAGGGAGCGGGCCGCGCGCACGCGGTGTGGTTCTCCGCCCCCGCGCGCATGCCCCGCGGCCTGACCGTCACGACGGCCGCCACGGCGGGCCGGCTGCACCTCGCGCTGCGCTGGTCCCGCACCCTCCTCAGCCACGGCGACGGCTGCCACCTCCGCGACCTGTTCGAGCACTATCTGCACGCGACGGAACACGCGGAGGAGCCCCCGCGGGAGAAGCCCACGAGGGGGAACGGCCCATGACCACCGCCCCGCCCCGCCGCGAACGACCGCACGGACTACGGGACTTCTACGAGGACCCGGACGTCACCGTCGCCTCCGGCACCCCCCGCAGCCTCCGCCAGGCCCGGATGCTCGCCGAAGCCCTCGGCCCGGCCACATCCGGCGCACGGACCGTCATCGACATCGGCTGCGGCGACGGCAGCGCCGCCGCGACCGCTGCCCCGATCCTCGCGGGCCACCGCATCATCGGCGTCGACTGGTCCCAGGACGCCCTGAAACGCGCGCACGCCCACATCCCGTACGCGGTACGCGGCGAACTCACCGACGGCGGGCTGCCGTTCAGGTCCGGCTGCGCCGACGCCGTCCTGTTCAGCGAGGTCATCGAACACCTCGTGGACCCGGATGCGGCCCTCGACGAGATCCACCGGATCCTGCGCCCCGGAGGTCATCTCATGCTCTCCACCCCGAACCTGGCCGCCTGGTACAACCGGGCCCTGCTCCTCGCAGGAGTCCAGCCCGTCTTCTCCGAGGTGAGCCTGCGCGCCATCCACGGCCGTCCAGGGCAGGAGGTCGTGGGCCATCTGCGGCTCTACACCGCCCGCGCGCTACGGGAGTTCGTGGCCGCCTCGGGCTTCGAGGTCGTACGACTGCGGGGGGCGCCCTTCCACGGCGTACCGCGCCCGATGCGTCCACTGGACCGGCTGGCCTGCCGGGCTCCATCCATGTCCTCGATCCTGCTCCTGCACGCACGGAGGACGTAGCCCATGTGGTGGGGGGTAGCCGCGGCGCTGCTGGCGAACGTTCTGTACAGCACCGGTTTCGTCCTGGAGAAACGGGCGCTGGCGGCCATGCCCTCGGTGAGCGTCCGCGAACCGGCACGGCTGCTGCGCCTCGTCCTCGGCAGCCCGCTGTGGATCGGCGGCTCCCTAGCCCTTGCCAGCGGCTTCGGCGCCCAGCTCGTCGTCTACTGCACCCTGCCGATCGCTGCCGCCCAGGGCATCTTCGTCTCCGGCCTCGTCATCCTCGTCCTGCTCTCCTCGGTCCTCCTCGGCGAGGAGACCTCCGGCCGCGAGCGGTACGCACTCGGCGCCATCCTCGCCGCCCTGCTCATGGTCGTACTGTCGCTGAACGAACGCTCCGACACGGTCAGCCGCAGCGCCCCCGTCTCGATGATCCTGCTGGTCTGCCTGCCGACCCTGGCGATGGGCGTCTGGCTGTACGGCTCCGCCGAGCACCGCGCGCGCCGCCGGCACCGGATGCCGACCACAGGGGTCGAATACGGCGTGGCGGTGGGCCTGTTGTACGGGGTGAGCTCGCTGGCCATCAAAGGCGTGTCGAGCTACCTGACGGCAAGCGGCCTCGGCGGAGCGGTACTTGACCTGCTGGTCTCCCCGTATCCGTACATCCTGATGTTCACCGGCGCGTTCGGCCTGATCATGTCGCAGGCGGCGCTGCAACGCTGCCGGGCCTCGCTGATCGTGCCGGTCTGTACGACGGTGACCTGCCTGTTCACGGCGGTGCTCGGCACGCTCGCGTTCGGCGAGGCGCTTCCCGAGGACCCGGTACGGCTCGCGCTGCGGCTCGGCGGTACGGCGCTGGCGGTCTCCGTACTCCTCGCGATGCCCAAGCACGACCCGCCGGCGAAGCCGGAGCCCCGGCCGTCGGAACCGGAACCGCCGTCGGAGCCGGAACGGCCGTCGGAACCTGAGCCGATGTCGGAGTCCGAGCCGACGTCGGAATCCGAGCGGCCTTCGGAGCCCGAATCCCCATCGGAGCCCGAGCGGCCACCGGAGACCGAACCGGCAGCGGAGCCCGAACACCCCACCCCCACCCGGGAGTTGACCCCACCATGAAACCTGACGACCCGCTCCTGAAGATCCTGGCGTGCCCGCTGGACAAGGGGCCCCTGCACCTCCTCGTACAGGAACCGGAGGAGCCGGGAGGGCCAGGCGACGCCCTCTACAACCCACGCCTGCAACGCCGTTACCCGATCATCGACGGCATACCCCAGCTCCTCCCGTCCTCCGGCGAGCAGGTAACGGAAGACGAACACGAGCAACTGCTGCTGCGTATAACCGGGGGAAACCCCCAGACCCCCGGGATAGCCCCATGACCCTGGCGGCCCGCCTAGCCCCCTTCATCCCGCTGCGCGTCGTCGCCGCGGCGGTCCGGCTCGTCTACCCGCGCTTCGAGCCCGAGCTGGCCCGGCTCCCCGAGCTGTGCCCGCCGGACTGCGGCACGGCCGTGGACGTCGGCGGCTGGTACGGCCCCTGGACACGCCGTCTGTCGGACCGGGCACGCCGCGTCGTGACCGTCGAACCGGTCCCGCACCTGGCCCGCCTGCTGACCGACGCCACCCCCGGCAACGTACGGGTGGTCCGCGCCGCGGCCAGCGACCGCCGGGGCACCGCCCGGCTCTGGCTGCCGCCCGGCGACCAGGGCGACCGCGGCGTCTCCTCACTCATCCGCCGGGACATCCACGCCCGCGCCCTGGACGTCCCCTGTCTCACCCTCGACAGCCTGGACCTCCACGACGTCGGCTTCATCAAGATCGACGTCGACGGCAACGAACTCGCGGTCCTGCACGGCGCCACCGCCCTGCTGACCCGCGACCGGCCGGCCCTGTTCATCGAACTGGAGGCCCGCATCCAGCCGATCGCCCCGGTCGTCTCCCACCTCGCCCAGCACGGCTACGAGGGCTGGGTCCTGCCCGGCGACACCTGGCTCCCCCTGTCCTCCTTCGACCTGGAGGCCCACCAGGCACACGCCTCCCACGTCGTCTCCCAGGGCCTGCTCCGCCGGGTGCTGCCCTTCCGCGGCAACCGGTACATCCGGTACGTGAACTCCGTCCTGTTCCTCCCGGACGGCCGCCGCCCGGGCGAGCGACCCGTACGCGACGAGCGACCCGTACGCGACGACGGGACGCGTGTCCGCGAGGATGGGACGCATGCCCGCCGCGAAGCGACCCACCGGCCCGTTCACCCGGCTCGACTTCCAGCTCGTCCTGCTGCGCCGCATGGCCGACCACAATCCGGACCTGGTCGAGGAAGCCCGTCATGAGCTGGGCGTCTCGATCGCCGAGATGCGCGAGGCCAACCGCCGCTGGCAGGCGATGATCCGCGGCCCCCGCTCCCGCTCGGCCGCCTCCCTCCCCCACTCTCGGCTTCGCTCGAGCGGGGGGACCCCCATCCACTCGGTCCTCGGCCAGCCGGAGGCGGTGACGACCCGGAAGATCGGCGACCTGGAGTGCGAGGCCCGGCTCTGGCCCGTACCCCTGTGGCCGGACCTCCGCTTCGAGGTGCTCCTCGCCCCGAACGGAGTGGTCTGGAACGAGTGGCTGGTACGGGCGCCGGGTGCGGCGGGGCCTTCCTTGCGCACGCTCGACGACCTGACCCCCTGGTCCTGCACGGTGGACGAGGCGGCCCGCGCCTTCGCTCCCGCCCGGCCGCTGGAGGGAACGGCACCGACGAGGTGGGGGCTGAAGTTCCAGGCACCGGACTCGACGGGCGTACGAAAGGACTGCGTGGCGGAGTTCACATGGGGGCTGTTGCAGCGGGTGGCCGTGAGCGGCGGCCAGGGCGTCGCCGTCAGCGGGCGGCCTTGACGATCGCCTCCGCGACGACTGGCACCGAGTCCGTGTGCGGCGAGAGGAAGAGGTTCGGCTCGATCAGCTCCAGCTCCATCACGCGGGGCTCGCCGTCGTCTCCGTCCACGAGGTCGACGCGCGCGTAGAGCAGCTCGGGGTCGCCGGGTACGGCCGCCAACGCCCGCTCGGCGACGGCGAGTTCGGCGGGTGTCGGCTCCCACGGCCGCAGGTCCGGGTGCGGGACCTTGTCCTCGTCGTACGCGGTCCCGGGTTCGAGGACGGCGCCCTTGCGTATGGCATGGAGGAATCGCCCGCCGATGAACTGGAGGGCCCGCTCGCCCGCCGTGTCGATGCTCCGTACGTACGGCTGCACGATCGCGGTCAGCCCCTCCGCGTGCATCCGCGCGAGATGGCGTACGGCTGTCTCGTGTTCCCCGGGCGCGTAACGGGCGGCGTACCGGGCCCCCGCCCCCGAGGTGGGCTTGATGACGTACTCCTGCTCCTCGGGCAGATCGACCGGATCCCCCGGAGCGAGAAAGCGCGTGTCGACGACAGGCACCCCGGCTGCGCTCAGATCCCCCAGGTACCGCTTGTCGGCGTTCCAGCGCACGACGTCTGCCGGATTGGCGAGCGTCGTCGCCTGCCCGCACCGCTCGGCCCACGCCACGAACTCGGCGGCCCGCCAGGTGTAGTTCCAGGTGGACCGGATGACGGCAAGATCGAAGTCGCCCCACGCGACGTCCGGGTCGTCCCAGCACACGACGACCGCCTCGGCCCCGGCCTCCTCCACAGCGCCCGCGAGCACCGGCAGATCGCGGTCGTAACCGCTCTCCCGCACCTCCCGGCAGGTGACGAGCGCGATGCGGGTGCTGTGTGTCACGGGGACTCCTCGTCCGTACGTCGATTCCGCACGTCGATTGCATACGTCGATTCCAGCGGTTCGGCCCGCAGGGTAACAATCCGACCGGAACCGAAGCACCTGGAATTGACCTTCCCCTTTGGGGAGGCCACAGCATCGGTGACACGACGAGGAACGACCGGCTCGCGAAGTGGGCGCATGGAGATCGCGGATGGAGGTCGCATGGAAATGCTGACGATCGGGGCGTTCGCCAAGGCGTGCCGGCTGTCGCCGAAGGCGCTTCGGCTGTACGACGAGCTGGAGTTGCTGCGGCCCGCGCGGGTGGACCCGGAGAGCGGGTACCGCTACTACGCGCCGGAGCAGTTGGAGCAGGCACGTCTGGTGGCGTGGCTGCGGCGGCTCGGGATGCCGTTGGCCCGGATACGGGAGGTCTGCGCGCTCGAACCGGCGTCCGCCGCGGCGGAGATCCGCGCGTACTGGGCGCGGGTCGAGGCCGAGACGGCGACACGACGCGATCTGGCGGCCTTCCTCGTCGACCACCTTTCACAGGTTCCGAGGAAGGACACCACCATGCTGGAACTGCGTTACGCCGCCCTCTCCGACACCGGCCTTGTCCGCCCCGCCAACCAGGACACGGCCTACGCGGGCACCCGCGTCCTGGCCGTCGCGGACGGCTTCGGGCCCGCGGGTGCCCCCGCCAGTACGGCCGCGGTCGAGGCCCTCAAGTTCCTGGACGCCGAGCCGCTTCCGGCGGGCAGTGTCCTCAACCTCCTGGAAGACGCTGTCCAGGGCGCGACACAGGCGGTCCAGGACGTGACCCAGAACCCGAAGGAGGACGGCACCACGCTCACCGCGATGCTCTGGACCGGCTCGCAACTGGCCCTCGTCCACATCGGCGACAGCCGCGCCTACCTCCTGCGCGACGGCTCCCTCTTCCAGATCACCCACGACCACACGATGGTCCAGTCGATGATCGACGAGGGCCGCCTCACCCTGGAGGAGGCCATGGCCCACCCCCAACGCGCGCTTCTCCTCAAGGCGTTGACGGGCGCGGGCCCGGCTCCCGCTCCGGACGTACGGCTGCACGACGCGCTTGCGGGCGACCGCTATCTCCTCTGCTCCGACGGCCTCTCCAGCATCGTCCCGGACTCGGAGATCCTTGAGACCCTGACCACAATCCCCGCCCCCGAACAGGCAGTTCGCGCCCTGGTCATCGCGGCCAACAACTCCGGCGGCCCGGACAACGTGAGTTGTGTCGTGGCAGACGTCGTGACGACTGAATCCCGCTGAGCGCGGAGCTGGCCTGTTGTCACGACCGGATCGGCACCCACAGCTCGATCTGATCGTGCCGGCGGTAGAACTCGACCAGGGGCCGGGCATCATCGGCCGGCAGCGTCGCCTCGAGCTCGGCCATCCCGGCGGCGATCCGCTCATAGATCTGGGGCGGGTCACCGACCAGGCGGCCGCGCAGATAGCTGCCTCCCGGCAAGGTGCCGAGCTGCAGGCCCAGGCGGTCGGGGCGGTCGTCCTCCTTGACCGGCGTGCAGACCGTGTAGGTGTTCTGGCGTACGTCGATCTGCGCGTACATCTTGCGTCCGCGCAACCCGACCAGCTTCTCGAACGACGGCCAGAGCTGCTGGATGCGGGGCAACTCGTCGACGGTGGTCTGCTGCATGACGGTGACGTCCGGCCGCTCAATGTGATCGGGCGGGGCGGGAAATACCGATGGTGTCATGGCACCGAATACAAGCACTCGGCGCTGACATCCGGCCGGGCCGAACCGGCGGGCGTATGCGGTCACCGCCCGCTGGGAATTCGGCGATGTAAGGCAGTGAGCGAGGTCGAGGTGCCGAGCCTTGGCGTCGGGTCGGAGTCCTGACGTGTCCCGCACGCACACAAGCCCTTACGCGCAGGACACCCCAACGGCCGGGCCCGCCTAGCCCTTGAGCCGCTCCCGCAGCTCCTCCACATCAGCCAGAAACCACGTCTGCCGCCCGCGGTTGCACTCACGGACGAAGTCCCGCAGCGCCGAACTGGCCTCCGTGTGAGGGGATATGTCACCGAGGATGGCGATCCCCATGCCGTACTGGACGAACTTCTGGATGATCCCTCCGGCGATACGAGTGCTCAGCTGGAAGAACGCCTCATCGAACCGCTCGGCGGGAATGACGACCCACTGGGCGCCCTGATACCCGGCATCACCGATGAAGTCCAGGGCGTCGCGTTCGCTGCGGATGAGTTCGCCCTCGGCGGCGCACATCAGGACGGGCACGTCGTGGATCTTCTCCAGGGTGGTCATGGCTCCCAGGCTACGACTCAGCCGAGGCAGCCGGTCCTGCACGGCACATGCTCGGTGACGCCACGTCATGCTTTCGACCTGACGAACGTCACTGCGAAGTGATGACACCCCGCCCTGCCAGGCGAGTGTGGAGGCGGCTGAGATGGATGCATGACCTCGACCTGGCCGGCGCCCAGGAGCTGCGGCGGGGGTTCGGGGAGCGGGCCACGATGGTCACGGCCGACCAGGGCGGGCACGGTGTCTATCCGTTCGGCCGCAACACGTGCGCGAAGACTCGGTGACGGCGTTCCTGACCGCGGCAGGGCCCGTCGCGGGACCTCGCCTGCGCGGCGGAGCCGAGCAGGTAGCGGGAGTACGGGAGTAGACGCATGTTCAAGGAGTGGCGGCATCGTCGGGCCGTGCAGCGGGTCAAGCCCGGGGACGGGCGACCATTGAAGCGTTTCCGCTGGTGGCAGATGCTTACCCGCGCACTGTTCCATCTTCGGCTGGTGAACGACGACGGCCGGCAGACGGTCTACGCCGTCGACGTCAGGCATCAGAATCAGTCGGAGGGCTACGTCAAGGCCCATCTGTATCTCGATGGCAGGCATCACGCCGAGTCCAGAGTTCCTGCCGTCTTCCCCGTCCAGGGCGGCACCGTCGAAGTAAGGACGAGCGGCTTCGGGCTCAAACGCTGCCACTACGTCAACGCCGAGGGGGCCGAGCACCAACTCGTCCCGGACCCCGCCTCCGCCGAGGGGCACCGCGCGCGCCTCGACCGATCGCACCCCGCGCTGAGCCGCTGGATCGGTTTCCTCTCGCTGATCATGCTGGTCATCGGCCTGGTTCTCCTGATCCTTCAGCTCGCCGAACAGGTCACCCGGGCGCCGGAGGGCGTCGCCCAGTACGTCGGGACCTTCACCTCGCCCATTGATCTGCCGGCATGGGGCAACGCCGTGGTCGGGCTCGTCACTGCGGCGGCCAGCACCGAGCGGGCGCTGCGGCTGCGCTACAGCCGGCTGCTCGACGGCGGGGCGGGCTGAGCACCAGGAAACAACAGCCGTACAGAGCAGTGTCAGTTGACCGTGGGCAAACGGCGCGGCTCAACGCGCTCCTCGGCGGCCGAGTCGCCGTCGCGGGTTACGACGTACGCTCCCTTGCCGGGCAACTCGGTGACGGCTTCGGTAAGTTCGGTGCCGCGGTACACCAGGCCCACTCCGTCGTCGGTGCAGTGGGTGACAGGCAGGGTGCCGTCCGCGACGAGCCGGTGCACCAGGGGGCGGCGACCGGGGTCGGTGTCGTAGTGGACGCCGTTGCCGTAGGGGAGGAAACCCAACGCGTTGGTGAGCGGGCGGAGTTCGGGGCCGAAGGAGTCCGTGGTGCCGCCCTGGAACCAGCAGATCGAGCCCGCGCTGACGCCGCTGAGGACGACGCCCGAGCGCCAGGCCCGGCGGAGGATGTCGTCCAGGCCGTGCACCCGCCACACCGCGAGGAGGTTCGCCACCGAGCCGCCCATGACCCAGACCACGTCCTGGTCCAGGAGGGTGCCCTCCACGTCCTCGTGGTTGGGCATCGGGAAGAGCTGAAGGGGCGTGAGGTCGAAGCCCGCCACGCGTGCGGCCTCGGACATGCGGGCGGTGAAGTGCTCGGCGTCGCCTATCGCCGTGCCGAGGTACATGACGCGTGGGCGGCGGCCGTGGGCGCCCGACAGGTCGACCGCGTGGTGCACCAGGGCGTCGAACATCACCATGGTCCGGCCGCCGCCGGCTCGGTGGCCGCCGGAGGTGGCGAGGATGGTGGGCTCCCGTCCGTTCACGGGAGCGGGAGACGGAGAAAGAGACGGAGAAGGGGCGTTGGCGGGTGCGGGTGTGGGTGTGGGTGTGGGTGCGGTCATGACGGGGGATCGTAACGAGCCCTGTCAGGCCGTTGGGTCGTCGTCGCCCTCCGGGTCCCAGTCCAGCAGACGTACCTTCGCCACAGTGCGGACGTGGCGGCGCATCGCCGTGGCCGCCTGCCTCGGGCGGCGGTCGGCGATCGCGTCGAGGATCGCGTGGTGCTGGGCCAGAGAGCGGGTGGGGCGGCCCGGCTGGCGGAGGGATTCGTTGCGGCTCTCGGTGATCTGGTCGGCGATGGAGCGCATGAACTCGGCGAGGATGCTGCTGTGGGCCGCCGCCGTGACCGCGGCGTGGAAGAGCCGGTCGCCCTCCACTCCGTGGGCGCCCTCCTCGATCTCACGTGCCATGTGGTCGAGGGCCTGGCGCAGGGCGGCGAGATCGTCGTCCGTGCGGCGCTCGGCGGCGAGTTCGGCGAGCTTGGTCTCCAGGGCCTCGCGGGCTTCGAGTACGTCGGGAAGGCGCCGACGGCGTTCGACGAGCCGGTCGACGGGTTCCACGTCGAGGCTGTCGCGGACCAGATACGTACCGCCGCCGTGCCGCGCCTCGACCAGGCCCTGTACCTCCAGGACCACGATCGCCTGCTTCACGGAGGCGCGGCTGACACCGAGACGGGCCGCCAGGTCGCGCTCGGGCGGCAGACGGTCACCGGCGCGCAGACCGCCCTCGGCGACGTACTGGCGCAACCGCTCCAGCACCTGCTCGTAGAGGCGCTGTTTCGTCATGGGGCGCAGGGCTTCGGTCATGGGGTCCCCCCTCGCCGGGAGCCTAACACTGTGGTCCAGTGGTCCATTGGCTGAGCCAATTCCTGCGCGACCCCTTGACGTCCGTACGCGTCGCACCCACGCTGTCCAGCGACCAAAGTGGTTCAGCCACTTGGCCAATCAGCCAGCCCTCCATGCCACTCCGGGGCCCAAGGACGGGAGCCCGTATGTCCGCCGAACTGATATCGATCCTCGTACTCGTCGTGGTGTTCGTGATCGCCACCACCCGCTCCATCAACATGGGCGCGCTCGCCTTCGCCGCCGCGTTCGGGGTCGGCGAACTCGTCGCGGACCTCAACGCCGACGAGATCTTCGCGGGCTTTCCCGGTGACCTCTTCGTCGTGCTCGTCGGGGTCACGTACCTGTTCGCGATCGCCCGCGCCAACGGCACCACCGACTGGCTCGTGCACGCCTCGATCCGGCTCGTACGCGGCCGGGTCGCGCTGATCCCGTGGGTGATGTTCGTGATCACGGGGGCGCTGACCGCGATCGGCGCGGTCAGTCCGGCCGCGGTCGCGATCGTGGCGCCGATCGCGCTGAGTTTCGCGGCGCGGTACGGGATCAGCCCACTGCTGATGGGCGCGATGGTGGTGCACGGGGCGCAGGGCGGCGGCTTCTCGCCGATCAGCATCTACGGATCGATCGTCAACGGGATCGTGGAGCGCGAGAACCTGCCGGGCAACGAGATCGCCCTCTTCCTGGCCTCCCTGTTCGCCAACCTGGTCATCGCGGGTGTGGTCTTCGTGCTCTTCGGCGGCCTGAAGCTGTGGGCGCAGGGGGCGGTGACGCCGGACGAGCCCTTCAAGGACGCCTCCAAAGACGCCTCCGACGAGGGCGACCTTCCGGAGGGCGGTTCCGGCCCGCAGCCCGCTGGTACCGCCGCCGGCACGGGAACCGGCACCGGCACCAACACCGCCGTGGCCACCCGCCCCGACGCACCCACCACGCCCGACACCACCCGCCTCACCCCGGCCCGGATCGCCACGCTCACCTCGCTCGTCGCCCTCGTCGTAGCCGTCCTCGCCTTCGACCTGGACGCCGGTCTGACCGCGATCACCCTCGCCGTCGTGCTGAGCACCGCCTGGCCGGAGGACAGCCGCAACGCGGTCGGCCAGATCGCCTGGTCGACGGTGCTGCTGATCTGCGGTGTCCTCACGTACGTCGGTGTCCTGGACGAGATGGGCACCATCACCTGGGCCGGCGAGGGCGTCAGCGGCATCGGCGTCCCGCTGCTGGCCGCGGTCCTGCTCTGCTACATCGGCGCGATCGTCTCGGCGTTCGCCTCGTCCGTCGGGATCATGGGCGCACTGATCCCCCTCGCCGTGCCATTCCTCGCCCAGGGCGAGATCGGGGCGATCGGCATGGTGGCCGCACTGGCCGTGTCGGCGACGGTCGTCGACGTGAGCCCCTTCTCGACGAACGGCGCGCTGGTACTGGCCGCGGCGCCGGACGTCGACCGCGAGCGTTTCTTCAGGCAGCTGATGGTGTACGGAGGGATCGTGGTGGCGGCGGTACCCGCGGTGGCGTGGCTTGTGATGGTGGTGCCCAACTGGGGATGACCTGGGGATGGCCTAGGGATCACCTGGGATGACCTGGGGATTCCCCGGGGAGACCTGAGGATGCCGACGACGGCATGAGTGACGTACCGCCACGAGCCACGTACCGACGAACAACCAAGGAGTACGACGCGTGTCCCCTCTCTTCCCGGCCCTGGCCGAGGCCTCCGCGGACCCGCACGGACCCGGCGCGCACCGGCCCGCCCTGCGCTTCGGCGACCGTTCCCTGACGTACGGCGAGCTGGCCGGCGTGGCCGCGCCCCTGGCCGAGCGCCTCGCGGGAGCGGGCCGGATCGCCGTCTGGGCCACGCCCACCCTGGAGACCGCGGTCGCCGTGGTCGCCGCGCTGCTGGCCGGCGTTCCCGCCGTACCGCTCAACCCGAAGTCGGGCGAGAGCGAGCTGGGGCACATCGTGTCGGACAGCGCACCGACGCTGGTGCTCGCCGGACCCGGTGACCAACTCCCTTCGGCGCTGGGTGGGTTGGGACGCGCCGACGTCGACGTACGCGCCACGCGGACGTCCCGCGTGCCTGAAGACCCCAGCCCCGAAACCCCTGCCCTGATCGTCTACACCTCCGGCACCACCGGCCCGCCCAAGGGCGCCGTCATCCCCCGCAGGGCCATCGCCGCCACCCTGGACGCCCTCGCGGACGCCTGGCAGTGGACGGGCGACGACGTACTCGTGCACGGCCTCCCCCTCTTCCATGTGCACGGCCTGATCCTCGGCATCCTCGGCCCGCTGCGCCGCGGCGGATCGGTCCGTCACCTGGGCAGGTTCGAAACTGCGGGTGTGGCAAGGGAGTTGAGCGAGGGCGCCACGATGCTGTTCGGGGTGCCGACGATGTACCACCGGATCGCGGAGGCGCTGCCCGAAGACCCGGCTCTCGCGAAGTCTCTGGGGAGGGCACGACTGCTGGTGTCGGGCTCTGCGGCTCTGCCCGTGCACGACCACGAGCGGATCGCGGCGGCGACCGGACGCCGGGTCATCGAGCGGTACGGGATGACGGAGACCCTGATGAACACCAGTGTCCGTGCGGACGGGGAGCCGCGCGCGGGCACGGTCGGCGTTCCGCTGCCGGGTGTCGAGCTGCGGCTGACGGAGGAGGACGGGGTGACGGCCGTCGAGGCGTACGACGGGGAGACGGTGGGCGAGATCCAGGTCCGCGGCCCGAACCTCTTCACCGAGTACCTGAACCGGCCCGACGCGACGGCGGCGGCGTTCACGGAGGACGGCTGGTTCCGCACGGGTGACATGGCGGTGCGCGATCCCGACGGCTACGTACGCATCGTCGGCCGCAAGGCCACCGACCTCATCAAGAGCGGTGGTTACAAGATCGGGGCGGGTGAGATCGAGAACGCGCTGCTGGAGTACCCGGGCGTACGCGAGGCCGCGGTCACCGGTGAGCCCGACGCGGACCTCGGCGAGCGGATCGTGGCGTGGATCGTGCCGGACACGGAGCCGCAGACGGAGACGGGCTCGGCTCAATCACCGCCGTCCGCCGAGGAGTTGGCGGACCATGTGGCCCGTCGCCTGGCGCCCCACAAGCGTCCGCGCGTCGTCCGTTACCTCGACGCCCTGCCCCGTAACGACATGGGCAAGATCATGAAGCGCGCGCTGCCTCATGACTGACGGTTCTATGGCTGACGGCTCCATGGCTGACGGTTCCATGAGCGACGTAACCGGCGTACGGCGCTTGACGGCTCGCGAGGCGATCGGTCGCGTGGCCGAGGGTTTCACCGAACTCCCGGCCCCGGCAGGCGAGTACGCTCCCGACGGCCCGCTGTCCTGGCAGGGCTACGACGCCTCGCGCGCCCGCGCCGCGTCCCGCACAGGCGAGGAGGAGTCCGTCGTCTGCGGCAGCGCGCGGGTCGGCGGGACGGCCGCCGTGCTGATCTCGTTCGAGTTCGGCTTCCTGGGCGGGTCGCTCGGGGAGCGCACCGGGGACCGGCTGGAGGCGGCGTACACGTACGCGCGTGAGCACCGCCTCCCCGTCGTGTCCCTCGTGGCGACGGGCGGCAGCCGGATGCAGGAGGGCATGCGCGCGCTGGTCCAACTCCAGCGTGTGGCACGGCAGTCGGCGCTCACCCGCGCGGCGGGCCTGCCGCAGCTCGCGGTGCTGCGGGACCCGACGACGGGCGGCGGCTGGGCCACGCTGGGCGCGGGCGCCGACGTGATCCTCGCGCTGCCGGGCGCCCAGGTCGGTTTCGCGGGTTCCCGGGTCCGTCCGCCGGACGCGGACCCGGCGGCGTACACGGCGGAGGCGCAACGGGCGGCGGGTTCGATCGACGCGGTGGTTCCCCCAGAGGCGCTACCCGGGGTACTGGAGCTGTGGCTGCGCCTGCTGACCCGCCCGTCGACGACACCCGCCCCTCCCCCGCCCGCCCTGGGCCGGGCCGACCTCCCCGCCACCGGCCGTGAGGCGGTCGAGAACGCCCGCTCCCCTCAACGCCCCAGTGCCCAGGCCTACTTGGACGCGTATTTCACCCACCGCGCGCCGATCAGCGGCGACCGCACCGGCGGCGGCACCGACCCCGGCACCAGTTCCGACCCCGGAATGCTCTGCGGCTTCGGCGAACACGACGGCCGTACGATCGCCTACGCGGCCCAGACGGGCACCGCCACCCGCCCCGCCGGCTATCGCACCGCTGCCCGCCTGATCCGGCTGGCGGACCAACTCGGCATCCCTGTACTGACGTTGGTGGACACCCCGGGCGCAGCCAACGACGCGGAGGCGGAAGGTCAGGGCGTGGGCGCGGCGATAGCGGAGCTGTTCGCCGCCGTGGCCGCCGCGCGCACGCCCCTCACCAGCCTCCTGATCGGCGAGGGCGGCTCGGGCGGCGCCCTCGCCCTCGCCGCTCCGGACAACACCTGGGCCACACCGGACAGTTACTTCTCGGTGATCGCTCCGGAGCTCGCGGCGGCGATCCTCAAGCGGCCGGTGGAACAGGTGCCGGCAACGGCGGACGAACTCCGAATCCGGCCACAGGACTTGGTGGAGCTGGGGGTTGTGAAAGGTGTTGTGGGGGCTGAGAAAACCGCGACAAGCCCCGACAACCACAAGTACCCTCCGTAACAATGGGGTTGATGGAGAGTCACCGAGGACGGGGGGGCACCGTGGAAGGCTTGGTCGAGTTCAAGACCAACGACGGAGTCGTGATCAACGTCGAGGGCGCGGGCACCGAGGACCTGTCCGGCCACCAGCTCGTCTCGCGCGACGACGGTACGGTCCAGGCGACCCGCACCTTCGAGGGCGCCCTGGACGGAGTGCGCGCGGCGGCCGAGTCCGCGCTCCGGGTCTTCCGGGACGGCTCGCTGCGGCCCGATTCCGTGGAGCTCGAGTTCGGGGTGAAACTCACCGCGGAGGCGGGTGCGTTGATCGCCAAGAGCGGGGCCGAAGGGCATCTGCTGCTTCGGCTCTCCTGGTCCCCCGGGCAGGCAGACGGGTCCTCGGACACGGCCGGCTGAGGCCACCCGTCCAGCGGCACCCCACCCAGCCCATCACAACGGGCGGACCCCCGAGCGTCCGCGCACGATGCCTAGGAGGACCGTCACCCGGCGGTCCCACGGTCTGCGCTCTCGGGAGGATCCGCCATGACCGCCAGTCTGGAGCAGTTGCGCCGCTGTCATTTCGCCGTCGATCTGGGGGCGGCGAGGACCCGCGTGTATGTGAAAGGTGCCGGGCTGGTCGTGGACCAGCCGAGTGTGGCCGCCGTCAACACGAGGACCGGCGCGCTGGTCGCGGTCGGGGAGCTGGCGGAGAAGATGACAGGCCGTACGCCCGACTACATCCGCGTCGTCAAGCCCGTGTCCGGCGGCACGGTCGTCGACATCGACATGGCGCAGCGGATGCTGCGGCAGCTGATCGGCGAACGCCTCCGCCGCACACTGCGCCGCAAGCCGCGGCTGCGCGCCGCCGCCTGTACGCCGCACGACGCCGACCCGCTCGCCCGGCGCGCGGCGGTCGAGACGCTGGTCGGGCTCGGGGCGTGGCGGGTCGAGCTGGTGGACACCATGATCGCGGCGGCGGTCGGCTGCGGGCTGCCCGTGGAGCAGCCCGAAGCGACCATGATCATGGTGTGCGGGGCGGCGGCCACGCAGATCGCCGTTCTCTCCCTCGGATCGGTCGTGAACGCCGAGCGCGTCCCCGTCGGCGGCGAGGTCGTCGACCACGCGATCGTCCAGTATCTGCGCCATGAGCACGAGTTGCTGCTGCCGAGTCAGTCCGTACGTCCCTTGCAGCTCGCCCTGTCCAGCAACGGTCTCACCCAGGAGGGGCCCGCCCGCACCGAGATCCACGGCCGGGACGTGGCCACGGGGCTCGCCCGCTCCGTACAGGTGGACACGGCCGCCGTACGCAATGTCATCCAGACCCCGCTCACGGCGGTGCTCGACGGGATCGGCAAGGTGCTGCGCGACTGCCCGCCGGATCTGGTGGCCGACCTCGCGGACCGCGGGATCATGATGGTCGGCGGCAGCGCCCTGCTGCCCGGGTTCGATCACATGCTGCGGGCCGCGACGGGCATGCCGGTACACATCGCCGAACGGCCCGACGTGTGCGCCGCCCTCGGCCTGGGCGCGATGCTGGAGGGCAGGCTCCGGCCGCCGGCCCTCGATCCGGTGTCGACCTGAGCGGACGGCGCGGGTGCCGCCGGCCGGCATGAGGTGGCGGTCAGCCCGTATTCCGGTAAGCCCGCATTCCGGGCAGACCGTATTCCGGTCAACCTGTCCTCCCGCCCCAGCGCAGGTCGGCCCGCTCCCACTCCGCGTCCCAGTCCCGCATACGGCGCCGGTCGAGGCGTACGCGCACGGTCCAGGCGGCCAGCCAGACGGCGCCGCCCGCGCCCGTCGCGGCCAGCAGGCCCGCCGATACCGCTTGCAGGACCGCTTCCGCGTCGTTGAGGGGCTTTGCCATCAGGGTGCCGTGCCGGTCGGTCCAGACCGTCGTCCCGGTGCCTTTCCGGGCTTCGGGTTTGACCTGGGCCTCGCCGGTGCGCGGCGTACCGTCCGGTGTCTTCCAGCGGACGGTGGCCCAGACCAGGTCGTCGCCCACGGACTGGGTCGGTGACCTCTCCGGGGCGTTCTCGGTGAGCACCGCCGTCACGGGGCGGCGCTCCTCCCGCTGCCGGTCCACGCTCCGGCTGACCACCTCGGCCGCCGCCAGCCCCGCGATCAGGCCGCCCACCAGGGCGCACAGCCATGCGCCGAGTACCAACCAGGCCTCGACGACGTCCACGCGCCGCCGGAGCGGGTTGCTCCGCCAGCGCCACAGCCTCACCGTCGTTCGACGCGTTCTCGCCATCGGCCAGCACCCCCTTGTGAGCACCGACGGCAGCCACCTCATCAGGTGTCCTACCAGTGTGCGCCCAGGAGCGGCACGGAGCACTCGGGCGGGCCTCGGGAGGGCTCCCGGGGGCTCACGGAGAGGCTCCTGACCCTGCGGGCGGCGGGTCGAGAAGCGTCAATTGCCCTGATTCCGTACGCTGATCCACTTCTGGCGGCGTGACCAGTAAGCGAGCGTGAGTCATGGGTGAACGACAGCCGATGCCGGGGGTTGTGCCGGCGAGTGTTGTGCCGGCGAAGGACGTGCCGGCGGGGGATGTGCCGACGCCGCAGTTCCCTGCGGGCTCTCCTCTCTCCCCGTTGGGCGAACCGCAGGCGTTGATCGAGGAGTTCGCGCGGGAACTGAGCCGGGGGTTGCGGACGAGCCGCCTTCGGTCGTGGGGGGCGGCTCCCTCCGGGGGTTGAGCAGGGAGGTTCGCTGTCGGGTGCGGGTTGAGTGTGGCTGGTCGCGCAGTTCTCCCGCCCCTGGGTGGGTGGTGGGTCGGGGCCGTGGGCCGGTGGGAGACTGCGGGTAGTCGGGGGTACGGGCTTTCCCGGGGCCCGGGCTTGCGCGGGGCTCGGGCTTGCGCGGGGCTCGGGACACGGGAAGGCGCAGGCTCTTGCTTTTCAGGGGCGCGGGGAACTGCGCGACCAGCCACGACGGACCCGCAGTCGCCCACGAAACCGAACCCACCACCCCCGTAGGCGCCCCCTCCCAACCCCGGAGGGCTACGCCTTGGTGTGGACGCTGCGTAGGGTGTCGATCACCTCGCGGTCCGACAGCTGGCCGAAGTCCACATACCACTCCCCTACGGCGTAGAAATGCTCCGGCCGGTGCAGGCAGATCACGTCGTCGGCCTCGTGCTGCCGTACGACGCCGAGCCCGGAGCAGACCGGAATCGCGAGCTCCAGCCGTGCAGGCGACTGGCGGCGCAGGTGGAGGAGGGCGGCGCGGGCCGTGACGCCGGTGGCCAGGCCGTCGTCGACCAGGATCACTGTTCGGTCCCGTAGGCGCGGAGCGGGGCGTCCCTCCCGGTAGAGCTGCTCCAGGCGGTGGACCTCCGCGCGCTGCCGGACGACGGCCTGCGTGAACTCGTACTCCGTCATGTCCAGAAGTGCCAGCGCCTCCTGGTCGAACACCGGCGGATCCTCGCCCACGACCGCGCCGACTCCGGCCTCCGGCTGCCCGGGTGCGCCGATCTTGCGCACCACCAGCACGTCCAGCGGCGCGCGCAGGGCGTGCGCGATCTCCGCCGCGACGGGGACACCGCCGCGGGGCAGGGCCAGTACGAGCGGGTCGACGAAGCCACCGCCCTCCGCCCGTCGCAGCAGCGCCGCCGCGAGTTCCCGGCCCGCCTGCCGACGGCTCTGGAAACGCATGATGCCCGCCTTCTTTCCGCCACGTCCGCCCGGCTGAGGGCCCTGCGAGTACCCGGGCGGCCGGGTCTTCACGCGCGCATGGAGGAACATCCGCCGGGTACTCGTCGCTCGCCCGAGCACTGGTTTATCAGGATATTTCCGGTGCTCATCCCGGGAGTCACACGGAGGTAGCCATGGCGAAGCACGTCCGGGAAGTCATGACAGCGGAACCGGTCACGGTGACCGAGCGGACCACACTCCCCGAGGTCGCCAAGCTCATGCGGGAGAAGAACATCGGCGACGTCTTCATCACCGAGGAGGATCACGTACGCGGCTTGGTGACCGATCGCGATCTGGTGATCAGGGCCATGGCCGAGGACCGGGACCCCGCCGCCACGCCCGTCCGCGAGGTGTGCAGCACCGATCTGGTCACCGTCTCTCCGCAGGACGACATCGACCAGGCGGTGCGGCTGATGCGGGAGCACGCCCTGCGGCGGCTGCCCGTCGTGGAGGAGGGCCACCTCATCGGTGCCCTCAGCATCGGCGACCTGGCCGTCGAACGCGACCCGCGCTCCGCGCTCGCCGACATCAGCTCGGCGGAGCCGAACAGATAGGACAGGCAGCGGTACGTCGCCGGCACGCAGTCGGCTTGTTCTGCTTCTTCTGCGTGCCGGTGACACATGCGTACGGGACAAACGGGGCACCCGATGCACATGGTCGGCGAGACGTACGACGACAGGCAGGCCCGTGCGCAGGGCGAGAGCGGCCACCGGCTGGTGCCGCACACCGCGGACGTGCGGATCGAGGCGTGGGGCACGACCCGGGAGAACTGCCTGGTCGAGGCCGTGCACGGGATGGTCGACTGCTTCGCCGACGTCTCGGCCGTCCGGCCGACGGCGGTCCAGCGCGCCCAGCTGTCCGGGAACTGCGACGACGATCTCCTGGCCGCCCTCCTCGACGAGGTCGTCTACCGCCTCGACGTACCGGGCCAGGTCCCCGTGGACGTCGAGCTGGAGACGGAGACTCCCGGCAGTTCTGTCGATGTGCGACTGGCGGTCGCCGACCTGTCGGACGTGGAGATCACGGGCGCCGTACCCAAGGCCGTGTCGTGGCACGAACTGCACATCGAGCCGGGTCCGTACGGCTGGACCTGCGCGGTGACGATCGATGTGTGAGGGGTGAGTACGGGTGAGAGGGGGCGTCAGCCCTTGACCACACCCAGCGGAACCAGTCGCGCGACCGTGCGGCACAGCCCCGCTCCCTCGCTCGCCGCCACTACCGCGCCGACGTCCTTGTACGCCTCCGGGGTCTCCTCCGCAAGCCCGCGCAGCGAACGCGGGCGTACCGCGATGCCGCCCCGTTCCAGCCGGGCCCGCAGTTCCTTTCCGCCGACGGTCCGGGCGGCCTGGTGGCGGCTCATCACCCGGCCCGCGCCGTGGCAGGTGGAGTGGAAGGCGTCGCCGCCGGGGACTCCGGCGAGTACGTACGAGGCCGTGCCCATGGTGCCGGGGATCAGCACCGGCTGGCCGAACTCCCTTATGTCTTCGGGCAGTTCAGGATGACCCGGTGGGAAGGCCCGGGTGGCGCCCTTGCGGTGCACGCACAGTCGGCGCCGGGTCCCGCCCACCGCGTGGGTCTCGATCTTGGCGAGGTTGTGGGAGACGTCGTACACGAGGGACAGCCGGGCGCGGGCGGCACGGAGGAAGATCCGGCGGGCGGCGTCGGACAGCAACTGGCGGTTCGCACGGCCGTAGTTGGCGGCGGCGGCCATCGCGCCGAGGTACGCCCGTCCCTCGGGCGAGTCGACCGGCGTACAGGCCAGCTGCCGGTCGGGCACGGTGATGCCGTAGCGGTTCATGGCCCGGTCCATCGCGCGTACGTGATCGGTGCAGATCTGGTGACCGAGCCCTCGTGAACCGCAGTGGATCATCACGCACACCTGGTCGCGGGCGAGCCCGAACGCGGCGGCGACCGGCTCGTCGTACACCTCGGCGACCTGCTGGACCTCCAGGAAGTGGTTGGCGGACCCGAGGCTGCCGACCTGGCCGAGACCGCGTTCCCGGGCCCGCCCGCTGACCTGCGCCCCGTCGGCGTCCGCGACCGCGCCGCCGTCCTCACAGCGGGCGAGGTCGCGTTCCTCGCCGTGACCGCGTTCCACGGCGTACCGGGAACCGCCGTCCAGGATCCGCTCCAGCTCCCCGGACCCGCTCAGGTGCCACACCCCTCCGGGGCCCGCACCGCGCGGGATGGCCCGGTCGAGCCCGTCCATGACATCGGGCAGCGCGGGCCACAGCGACCGCCGGTCACCGTCGGCGGCCAGCAGCCGCACCCCGCACGAGATGTCGAAGCCGACCCCGCCGGGCGAGACGACACCTCCGTCGTCCACGTCGGTCGCCGCCACACCGCCGATGGGGAAGCCGTAACCCCAGTGGATGTCCGGCATGGCGTACGAGGCCTCGACGATTCCCGGCAGCGTGGCCACGTTGGCGACCTGCTCCAGCGATTTCTCGGCGTCCTCGAGCAGCTCATGGGACGCGAACACGATCCCAGGCACGCGCATGTCGCCTCGCGGTTCGATCCGGAAGCGGTACGGACGTTCCTCGACGAGGTTGAGTTCCATAGCGGCCTCCCGGGGTGGGCGTGGGCGTGTGCCGTGGGCGTCGCGCCGCACGCTGCGGGTACCCGGGGCCGGTTCGAGGAATCGGGTGATCCTGGTCTCCGCACGGGCCGAGGCCGGACCGGACGCCAGGGGCCGTGGAGGGGGTTTGGGGGGACCAGAGCAGGCGACCGGTGGTGCATGCTGCCTACGGTGGGCGCCGAGGAGAAGGTGAGTGCGATGTCCCTTGCCCCCGGCCCGGCAGACCCTTCCGGGACCAGCCGCAGCACGTCGGCGACGATCCAGCCGAACATCCAGCTCGCCCGCGACCTTGCCCAGGTACTTCACGAAGGCCGCGCTGTCGACGTAACCGGTGTGGCGGGGAGATTCGACGAACTTCAGCCCGCCGGACAGATCCGGGCGGTCGGCGCGGATCATGCGGGCGAACCTCTCCGCGTTCGGCAGCCGGTGCCGCGCGTCATGGAGGTACCCGGCGATGAGCTGCGCCTGGGCGTCGAAGATCTGGTACGCACCGGAGTTGGTCTCGGTGAAGCCGACGCCGAACAGGCCCTCCTGCTCGCGCGAGAACGACGACAGGTACAGGTCCGGGTTCTGCTCGTCGCCGAAGTACCGCTGCGCGACCGGCACTTTGTGGACATAGCCCGTGGCCAGCAGGACGAGATCGAAGTCGTCGCTCGTGCCGTCGGTGAAGTGCACGGTCCTGCCCTCGGTACGGGCGATCCCGGGCTTGGCAGTGATGTCCCCGTGCTGGAGGTGGTGGATCAGCATCGAGTTGATGGCCGGGTGGGTCTCGAACAGCTTGTGGTCCGGCTTGGGCAGCCCCAGCCGCGTCGGGTCGCCGTTGATGATCCGCAGAATGGCACTGAAGACCCGCTGCGCCAGCCACATCGGCAGGTGCGGCCCACTGTTGGCGATGGTGTCCACCGGCCGGCCGAACACGTGCTTGGGGATGAACCAGTACCCGCGCCGCATGCTGATCACCGCGTGGTCCGCGGTCCGGGCCGCGTCGCAGGCTATGTCGCAGCCGGAGTTCCCCGCGCCCACGACCAGAACCCGCTTGCCCCGCAGTTCGTCCGCGTTGCGATAGCTGACGGTGTGCCGGACCTCTCCGCCGAACTCCCCCGGCAGTTCGGGGACGTTGGGGTGCCACTGCGAGCCCGTACACACCACGACCTGCCCGTGCACGCTCTCCCGCCCGTCGGCCCGGGTGACCGTCCACGTGCCGTCCGCGTTCTTCTCTACGTTTTCGACCTCGACGCCGAACTCGATGCGGTCCGTCAGCCCGTAGGCGTCGGCGAAGGACCGCAGGTACGACAGGATCTGCCGGTGGGGCGGGTAGTCCGCGAAGTGGTCGGGCATCGGGAAGCCGCCGAACCCCGACAGGGTCCTGCTGGATATGAAATGGGCCGACTCGTACATCGGACTGCCGGGATTGTCGATGTCCCAGATACCGCCGGGCCGGGAGTGCCGCTCAAGATGCGTGTACGGCAGATTCCGCTCCGCCAGGGCCCTGGCGACCGCCAGCCCGGCAGGTCCCGCCCCGATCACGCACGTATCAACCTGGCTGTCCTTCACAGGCCTGCCTCCTCGTTCATCCCGCTTCACGGGTGTTGGAGGAAACGTATTCACCGGCCGTTCAGCGGGAACTGACCTGCGCGGCCACGGACCGGACCTCAGCGGCCGCGCCAGCACGGCATCCACCTGCGCACAGCCCGACTTGCTCGGACGACTTATTCAGGGGACTAAGTCGGTATGATGCGGTCATGGCTCACGTTCCCGCGGCCGAGCGCCGCCCTCAGCTGATCAAAGCGGCCATCGACTTCATGGCGAGGGAAGGAGTCGCGGCCGGAAGTACACGTGCCATCGCCGCGGAACTGGGGGTGGCCCAAGCCACGGTGCACTACACCTTCGGCACGAAGGAAGGGCTGTACCGCGCCGTGATGGAGCAGCTCGCGCAGGATCTGATCGCACAGGTCGAGCGGGCCGCGCCGGCCGACGCCGGATTCGAGGAGACGGTCAGCACCCTGGCCGCCGCCCTCTGGCGCACGGTGCGCGAGCAGCCCGCCAGCCATCAGCTCCTCGCGGAACTGACCCACTTCGCGCTCCGCACCCCCGCCCTGAGCGAGGCCCTCGAGAGCCACCACCGGGGGGTGACCGAGGTGACGGCGCGACTGGTGACCGAGGCGGCCGAGCGCACCGGGCAGCCTCTCGCCCAGCCCGCGGAGACGATCGCGCGTTTCTTCCTCGCCGGCTTCGACGGGCTCACGATGCAGCATCTCTCGCTCCCCGACGAGGAGGCCGAGCACACCTGCCTCCAGGCCTTCGTGTCCGCCGTGGTGGCCATGGCCGGCGGCCGGCTGGAGCTGGTGTCCGTAAGCTCTGCTACTTGAGGGCCGCAAGACCCTTCTGCAAATCGTCGAGGTTCATGACCGGCTCAAACGTGACTTCCGCGCCCATCTCCTGGAAGAACGGATCGGCGATGGAGGGCAGTTGCGAACTGTCCTTCATGTCGAAGACGAGAATCATGGAGCGCCCGCCCTCAGGGGTGAAGTAGGCGGCTTCCGGCTTCAGCCGCTCGATGGCCGACTTCAGCGAGTCGGGCATCGCTCCGCCCTTCGTCGCCCGATTCGACATCTGGGTGTCCATGCGGGCCTTCATCATCATCCGCATCGCATGCTCTCCTCGCGCACCGCGACCTGCGCGGTTCCGTCCGCGCTCGCTGGGATCCGGTGCTTCCAGCTCAGCGTCACCCCCGACGATCACCGTCCGCAACATTTCCTACGCTCTACGTGACACCGGCCGGGATCCCGGCGCGGATCAGGACGCCGGGATGCGCGGGCGGCCGGTTACTGCTTCCAGGCCCAGTGCAGGCGGTCGAGGCCGCTCTGGTTGTTCAGCTTCAGGCTGAGGCGGGTGCCCGTGCCCTGGAGAGTGGTGAGGGAGTAGGTGTCGCCGTTGCGCAGGCCGGGCCAGTAGACCGAGCCCAGGCCCATCTCCCGGATGATGTCGGTCGCGGCCTGGATGTAGGCGACCTCGTTGGAGCCGTTGACCGGGCCGTTGTAGTCCAGGCCGGTGGTCATGGAGGCGCCGAACTCGTCGAGAATGGTGCGTGAGGCGCAGTCGCCAATGCGCTCCTTGAAGTCCGCTTTCCACTGGTCGACGCTGGTCCAGTCGGTGTGCCAGAAGCCGTAGTTGTGCAGGGCGATGCGGGTGCCGTTGAGGCGCGGGTCGGCGCATACCGGCTTGACGTCCTCGCTGTACTTGTACCCTCCGATCAGCATCCGGTCGCGGGGCACGTTGCGGTGGGTGGTCACCCACTTCGCGGCGATGTCGGTCCACTCCTGGGCGGTGTAGCCGAACGGCTCGTTCATCGGCTCGAAGTACACCTTGGAGTTGCGCCCGTATGCGGAGTTGATCCGCGCCCACATCCGGTCCCAGGAGGCCTGGTCGTCGATCTTGCCGTCCTTGGTGCTGTCGGCCTCCCAGTAGCCCAGGATGACCTTGAAGCCCTTGGCGCCGGCGGCGTCGATCGCGCCCCGGTACGACTTCCAGAAAGGGCCGTTCACGGAGGAGGGGTTGACCGGGAGGCGGACCGTGTTGGCGCCGAGCTTGGAGAACCCTCCGATGATCGCCCTGGACTTGGCGTAGGTCGTGGCGTAGCCGTCGGAGGTGGACAGGCCTGAGGGTACGACCGCGTCGTCGGCGAAGTTGTCACGCGGGTCGGCCCAGTTGACACCGCGGAAGTCGCTGACGGGCGGCGGCGAGGCGTGGGTGGAGGCGGCGGGAGCGGGGGAGGCGAGGGCCCCGCTGAATGCCGTGACGCCGGCCAGCAGCGCCCCCAGGCAAGCTGTCCCGCGATGGTTCTTTCGAGGCACGAAGTCCCTTTCGGCGCAGGTGAATCCGCGAACCTCACATGCGGGTCGGCGGCTCTGTGGCTCCCGCAAAGTAGAAGAGACATCGAACAGAGGTCAACACATCTGCACACCAAATTTCATCAAGAACGCAGGATCACGAGCTGCCCACGGGCAACGCGCGGGGAACCGGGCCCTGACACCAGCGGCAGGGGCGTCAGGCGTCGGCTGTCAGGGAGTCGACTTCTGGGCGAGCTCCGGTGAGTTGGTGGCGGCTGTGGTGGAGACGCACCGCAACCTCCTTGGACGCACCTGCGGCGATGAAAGTGCCGACTCGCCCAGTGCGCGACCTTCCAGTTCCGAGCCGACTCAGTCGGCTGCTTCCCCCTTCTGCCAGGGGGCAGTTCGGGATCAGCTCCCGTTGCGGTCGAGCAGTTCCCTGACGCCGTGGGCCGTGAGCGCCAGCTCCTCCGGCGTGCCGGCGTCGATGACCAGCGACAGCTGCTCCGACGGCCAGCCCTGTGCCAGCGCACCCAGCACCACGCTGCGATGACGCCGAACCTGTGGAAGTGCCTGCTCCATGCGTGCCCGGGTGGTGAAGACCGGCACCAGCTCGGTGCCGTCGGCGAGTTCGTACACGGGCAGACTCAGCGCCTTGGGGTCCGGGCCGACCGCATCCATCTCGGCGGGAAGGAGCACCTCGCTGCCGGCCAGCGTACGCAGCGCCGCGTCGTCCGCTCCGTCCTCGGCGACCACGCGCAGGGCCTGCTGGACGGCAGAAGCGCCGCTGTCGGACGGGGAGTCAGCCATCGTGCGTCCAATCACTGTTCGGGACGGATGTCTCCGGTCGGAGCACGAGAATCGGCTACCCAAGACTCCGGCCGGCATGTGCGCCACCTTGGCCACGATCAGGGGGTCGGTCCGGGCAGCGGCGGCCGGTCAGCCCGTGTAGCGGCGGGCCGTCGAATGGCGCTGGGAGTCCTCCAGCAGCCGCAGCCGGGACTCGACCTCCGGGGGAAGCACGCGACGTTCGCGCAGTATCCACGGCAGCGCGGCGGCGGCCTCGGCGAAGGCGCGCAGTGACACGGTGTCGTGCGGCACTGTGCGGGCCAGATCCACGGTGCGGCGGAGCGCGGGCCCTGCCGGGCGGCGGAGCCAGGTGAACCACAGCGTGTTGCGGATGCCGTGGGCCCGCCGGAGCGTGGCATTCCGGACGACCGAGGGCCGGTGGTGGACGGTCAGGTGCTCGGCGTACGTCAGCCACCAGCCGTCCGCCGCGAGGTCCGCCGCGAGCAGTTCCTCCTCGCCGCCCAGCCACAGCCGGGGGTGGAAGCCTCCCGCGGCCCGGAAGGCGTCGGCGCGCAGCACGGTCGCGGCGGCCAGGAAGGAGCCGAGGGCCGGCCCGGGCAGCCAACTCGGCCCAGGAATGGGCGAGTTGCGCAGTTCGGTGACGATCGGGTCCTCGGTGCCGTCCGGTTCGACGACGATACGTGCCGTGACGGCGGCGAGCGCGGGGTGCCGGTCGAGCAGGTCGGCGGCGCCGGACAGGGACTCCGGCGCCCACCAGGAGTCGTCGTCGCAGAAGGCCACGTACGGCGTACGCACCTGGCGCATGGCCAGGTTGCGGCCGACGGCGCCGAGGTTGCGGCCGGGGCACAGCAGCCGTACCTCGGGGTGGAGGCGGGCGACGGCGGAGGCGGTGCCGTCGGTGGAGGCGTTGTCGGTGACGACGACCGGGGGGCGCTCCGGCAGTTGGGCCAGGTGGTCGAGGGTGCGCAGGAGTTCGGGGCGGCGGTTGTGGGTGATGACGACGACGGTCGTGCGGGCGTCGGTCATACCGGTGCTCCGATGTCTGCGGCGTCCAGGGTGGCGGCGGCCCGCTCGACGTGCGGGGGCAGCGGCCTGCGGGCCCGCAGTGCGGCGGGCAGCCGGGCCAGGGTCTGGCGCAGGGCGTCGCGGGCGCGGGGGTCGTGGCGGGCCTCGGCGGCGAGGTCGCGGGTGCGGACCAGGGCGTACGGCAGGGGGCGGCGCAGCCATGCGGTGAGCAGGACGTTGCGGCGGACGGTGGCCGGGCGGCCGGTGCGGGGCGAGGGTGCCGGGTGGTGGTGGGCGACCACGTCGGGGCAGTGGGTGACGCCCCAGCCGCGGGCGGCGAGGTCGTAGGCGAGCAGAGTCTCCTCGCCGCCGAAGAAGAGCAGGGGGTGGAAGCCACCGGCGTCCAGGTAGGCGCTGCGGCGGACGACGGAGGCGCAGGCGAGGAAGCCGAGGACCTGGGTGCCGGGCAGGTCGGCCGCGGGGCCCAGCGGGGACGTGGCGAGCATGTCGTTGAGCGGGTCGGGCTCGGCGGCGGGACCGACCAGGGTGCGTGCGGAGAGCAGGCCGAGCCGCGGGTGGGCGTCGAACAGGCGGGCCGCGCGACTCAGGGCGCCCGGCGCCCACCAGGAGTCGTCGTCGCTGAACGCCACGTACGGGGAGTCCAGGGCCCGGACGCCGTGTGTGCGGGCGAGGGCTCCGCGGTTGTGGGGGAGGCTCAGCACGCGGACCTGGGGGAACTCGCGGGCGAGGAGGTCGCGGGTGCCGTCGGTGGAGGCGTTGTCGGCGACGACGACGGGGGGCCGCTCGGGCAGGTCCAGAAGGTGACGGAGGGTGCGGGCCAGCGAGGGGGCGCGGTTGCGGGTGGCGATGACGACGCCGACGGGCGCGGGGTTCATGTCGGGCTCGGGGTTCGCGTCGGGTGCGGAGTTCATGTCGGGTGCGGGGCTCATGACGGGCGCGCGTCGGGGAGTCCGTCGAGGGCGTCGAGGGCGTCGAGGGCGTCGAGGACATCTTCAGGGCGGATACGCAGCAAGGCGGGGTCGGTGCGGCGCCCGTGCGGGTCGCCGTCCGGGCCGGGGTGCCACAGAGTCTGGTGGCGCGGGTGCGCCGGCGGGCCCCAGCGGCTGGGCGGGACGGGCCCGAAGAGGGTGACGGAGGGGGTGGCGTGGGCGACGGCGAGGTGGGCGATGCCGGTGTCTCCGCTGATGACGGCGCGGGCGCCGCCGACCAGCGCGGAGAACCGGGCGAAGGGCAGGCCGCCGCCGAACACGTCCGCGTCGGGCAACCGCGCCTCCTTGGCCAGCCGGGCCACCAGGTCGCCCTCGTCCGCTCCCCCGGTGACCACGACCCGGTGGCCGCGTTCGCGCAGGGTCGTCGCGACGGTCGTGTAGCGGTCGACGGGCCAGCACCGCGAGGGGGCTCCGGCGCCGGGGTGCAGGACGATCGCGCCGGGGGCCGGGGACGGGTCCGGCGGGCTCGGCAGCCGCAGGTCGGCGGGGTCGGCGGGAATGCCGTACGCCTCGAGGAAGCGGCACCAGCGGTCCCGTTCGTGTTCCTCGGCGTACCAGGGCGGTCCGTCGACCTCGGGCGTGTCGGCGTGCGCGAAGGCGAGGAGCCGACGCGGGTGCAGGGATTGCAGGAGCCGGTGGCTGGGCGGGCCGTTGCCGTGCAGGTCGACCGCTACGTCGGGCGGCGGGCCGGTCCAGTCGAGGGCGCGCGGTACGGCGCGGCCGGGGGCGGCGGCGGGCAGCAGCCGGTCGACGGCTCCCGTCGCCGCCGCGACCGGGGCGAGTTCGCCGGGGGCGGCCAGCACCAGTTCGTGGTCCGGGAAGCCGCGGCGCAGCGCCCGCAGCGCGGGGACACCGGCGAGGAGGTCGCCGAGGCCCAGGGCGCGCAGGACGAGCAGCCGGGGGCGCGTGCTCATCGGGCCCCTTTCCCCGCCTGGGCTTCTTTCCCGGTCCGGGCCGTTCCTCCAGTCCGGGCCGTTCCCCCAGCCCGGGCCCCTTCCCTCGCCCGGGCCGCGATCGCGGTCGAGGAGCGGCCGTCGAGGTACGGCAGCAGGACCGCCTGTCCGCCCCACTCCTCAAGCAGCGCGGCCTCGGGCAGGTCGGCGCCGGAGTAGTCGCCTCCCTTCACCCAGATGTGGGGGCGGAGACCGGCCAGCAGACGCTCGGGGGTGTCCTCGTCGAAGACGGCGACGGCGTCGACGCAGGCAAGGGCGTTCAGTACCCGGACGCGGTCGGCCAGCGCGTTCACGGGGCGTCCGTCGCCCTTGCGCCGCCGCACCGACCCGTCCGAGTTGACGCAGACGACCAGGCAGTCGCCAAGCCTGCGGGCGGCTTGGAGCAGCCCGACGTGACCGGCGTGCAGCAGGTCGAAGCAGCCGCCCGCGGCCACGACGGTGCCGCCGGTGGCGCGGACGCGGGTGACCAGGTCGCGGGCGTCGGTCACGTCGGCGGTGGCCACCGGGGCGGCGTCCGTGTACGTGACGCCTCCGGCCCCGCCGGCTCCCACGAACTCGGTCGCCGCCGCCACGGCACCCTCCACGGCCTCCGCGACCAGCGCCCCGTCGGCGAGCAGTCCGGCCGCCGTTGCGGCGAAGCGGTCGCCGGCGCCGCAGCTGTCCCCGTGGTGGGCGGCGGACGCGGGGACGAGCAGCGGGTGCTCCCCGTACGACAGCAGGGCGCCGTTCGCGCCGAGGGTCACCGCTACGGCGGCGACCCGCCAGTGCCGTACGAGCTCGGCGGCGTCCAGGGCGGCGTCCCGCAGGGTATTCCCGTTGCCCTGGTGGTCGGCGAACGTTCGTGCCTCCGCCCGGGCCGGTGACACCAGCCGGGTGCCCGGCACCGGCGCTCCTCCTCGCGGATGCGGGTCCCACACCAGCGGTGGCCGCTCGGCGAGGACGTCCCGGAGGGCGTCCGCCGCGCCCCGGCCGTAGTCGGAGACCAGGACGGCGGAGGCCGAGCACAGTGCCTCACGCGCCGCGTCCGTCGCCTCGCGGACACGGCCCGTGCCCCGGTCCAGGCGGACCACAGGGCTGCCCCGGGCCATGACGCGGGTCTTCTCCGGCAGCGCACCGGTCAGCGGCAGCTCGATCAACTTCAGCTCCGGGGCGAGGAGCTGGCGCACCTCCTCGCTCGCCGGGTCGTCGCCAAGACCGGTGATCAGGGTGACCTCGCGGCCCTCGCGGGCGGCGAGGTACGCGGTGAGGGCGGCGCCGCCCGGCCGCAGCCGCTGCGCGCAGTCGGCGACGACCGGCACGGGCGCGTCGGGGGCGAGGCGCTCGGCGGTGCCGGTCAGGTCGCGGTCCAGCAGGGCGTCGCCGACCACGACGAGGGGTGCCTTGCGGGGCATGTCAGCTGCCCTCCCGTTCCAGTGCCGCGTCGAACGCCGCGCACACCATGTGCACCGCGACCAGGTGGAGTTCCTGGATGGTCGCGGCGGAGGCGGCGCTCACGCACAGGGCTTCGTCGCTGCCCGCCAGAAGGGGGTTCGGGGCCGGGCCGGTCAGCGTCCACACGCGCAGGCCCGCCGCGCGTCCGGTGTGGGCGGCGGACAGCAGGTTGGCGCTGGCGCCGCTGGTGGACAGCAGCATCAGCACGTCGCCGGGGCGGCCGTGGGCGCGTACCTGGCGGGCGAACACCTCGTCGACGCCGTAGTCGTTGGCGATGGCCGTCGTGCTGGAGGTGTCGGCGTGCAGGGCGATCGCGGAGAACGCCGGCCGGTCGTCGAGGTAGCGGCCGACGAGTTCGGCGGTCAGGTGCTGGGCCTGGGCCGCGCTGCCTCCGTTGCCCGCGGCGAGCAGCCGCCCGCCGCCACCCAAGACGGCCGCGAGGCGCTCGCCCCACCGCTCGGTGATGTACGCCGAGTCACTGAACGCCCCGAGTGCGTCGAGGAGTTCGTCGCAGTGCGAGGCGACCGGGGATGTCCGAGTGCTCCGGGTGCTCATCACGCCACCTCCGAAGGGATCGCGTCACACGCCGTGACGTGTTGGTGGACCTGTTCGACGCCGTCCGCGACGCGCTGCCAGGTGTAGCGGGCGAGGACGCGTTCGCGGCCGGCCGCGCCCATGCGGCGGCGCAGCCGCTCGCCGTCGAGGAGTTCACGGACGGCCCCGGCGATCGCCCGGCGGTCGCCCGCCGGCACCAGCCGGCCGGTGCCGTGGTCGGCCACGGTGTCCCGGTGGCCGCCGACGTCGGTGGCGACGACCGGTACACCGCAGGCCATCGCCTCCAGCGGGACGATGCCGAAGGGCTCGTACGTCGGGGTGCACAGGACCACGTCCGCGCTTCGGATCAGCGCGGGCATGCGCGTCGGGTCCACGGCTCCGAGCAGGTGGACCCGGTCGCCGACGCCGGCGCGCTCGGCCAGGTGCAGCAGCCGCTGTGCCTCGGGTTCGGCGGCCAGCAGTTCGGGCGGCGGCCCGCCGGCCACGACGAGTTCGGCGCCGGGGATCCGGGTGAGCGCGCGGATGGCCTGGTCGTAGCCCTTGCGGGGGACGAGCCGCCCGCAGGAGAGGATCCGGTGCCGCTCCCTGCGTACCGGTGTCCCGGCCCGCGGCCTCCCGGGGCGGAAATGGTCGGCGTCCACCCCGCACGGCACCACGGAGACCCGGCTGACCGGTACGCCCATGTCGGCCAGTTCGTGCACCTCGTCGGTGCAGGTCGCCAGGACCCGGGCGCAGCCGCGGCCGATCTGCCGCTCGACACCGATGCGCTGGGCCGGGCTGGTGTCCTCGTGGCCCTGGTGGCGCCGCTTGACGGTGCCGAGGGCGTGGAAGGTCTGCACGACGGGGACGCCGTGGGGCTCGGCACCGGTCTGTGCCGCGATCCCGGACATCCAGAAGTGGGCGTGCACGGCGTCGGGCCGCTCGCGCTCCCAGACGCGCGCGAGGTGTGCGCCGAAGGCGGGCATGTACGGGAACAGTTCGTCCTTGGGGACCGGTTCGGGCGGCCCGGCCGGTACGTGCTCGACGACGGCGCCGCCGGGCAGCGGCACCCGGTCGGGCGGGCCGGTCGCGTCGCGCCGGGTGTAGACGGTGACGTCGTGGCCGCGGCGCGCCAACTCCTCGGTGAGGCGGGCGACATACACGTTCTGGCCACCGGCGTCGACGCCGCCGAGCGCTGCCAGGGGGCTCGCGTGCTCGGAGACCATGGCGATCCTCATCGGGTCACCTCCTTCAGCAGCCGCTCCCAGTCGTCCAGGAAGCGGGTGAGTCCGTAGCGGGCGAGTGCCGCGGCGCGTGCGCCCTCGCCGACCATGCGGGCGTGCAGCGGGTCGGCGACGAAGTCCCGTATGGCGTCTTTCAGTACGTCGACGCGGTTGGAGACCACCCCGGCACCCGCCGGCACCGCCTCGGTCACCTCGGTGGTGGCGAGGGCCACCACCGGCATGCCGAGGTGCATCGCCTCCAGCAGCGACAGGCCGAGGGAGGTCCAGCGGACGGGATGGACGTACACGCGCCGTCGGCCCATCTGCGCGTGCAGCTCGCTCTGGACGAGTTCGTGGGAGCGGCAGCGATCGGACGGGACGCCGATCCGGTCGGCGAGCCCGTCGGTCCCCATGCCGAATACGTCCAAGGGGGCCGCGCGGGAGAACTCCGGCAGCAGGTCCGTGCCCGTCGTACGGCCGCGCCGCACCGGGTCGTTGACCACCACGGCCGCCCGGTCCAGCTCACCGGTCCACAGGTGCCCGGGGTCGACGATGCCGTGCTCGATGACGGTCGTGGGCGTGTTTCCGGCGTCCCACATCAGGCGGTTGAAGTGCGTGACGTGGACGAGGGTGGCGCCGGGGATATCGGCGGCCGGGTGACGGGTGTCGGGGACGTCACCGTGCGGGGCGTTGTGTTCGAGGTACACCAGCGGCGGCCGGCGCCCCAGCCGGCGGTCGACCAGGGCGAGTTCGTGCGGCCGCTGGAGGACCACCGCATCGATGTCCGCGTCCCGCAGCCGCTCGGGCGGGACTTCGACGACGGAGTCCGGCCAGTCGAAGGTGCGGGCGCGGCCGAGTCCGTCGGGCCCCCGGTCCGGCGTGACGGGGACGACGTAGGTGTGCGGGCCCTGCACGAAGGCCGTGGTCCACGACCCGTGCACATGCCAGATGAGGATCCTCATGACTCGCCCACGAGTTTCCGCACGGCGGCGAGCACGTCGAGCACGGTCACCGACTCCAGACACGGATGGCCGGGGACGGGGCAGGTCCGTGCGCGGCTGTCCGCGCAGGGGGCGGCCTGGTCGCCGAGCAGGACGTACGGAACGCCGTACGGCCGCCAGCGCTCGGCGGGCACCACCGGCGCGAAGAGCGAGACGACGGGGGTGCCGACGGCGGCGGCGAGGTGGGCCGGGGCCGTGTTGCCGGTGACGACGGCGTCGGCGCCGGCCAGGACGCCGGCGAGTTCCACGGCACCGGTACGGCCGCCGAGGTCGAGGCCGTGCTCGCCGGCGACGTACGCGGTCAGTTCCCGCTCGTCCGGGCTGCCGGTCACCACGACCCGGTGGCCGTCCGCGGCCAGTTCGCGCGCGGCCTCCGCGCTGCGCTCGCGGCTCCAGGCCCGGGCGGGCACCCCGGCGCCGGGGTGCAGCACGACGTAGGGCCCGGGACCGGTCACCGCGGCGGTGGCGGGTGGCGGCAGTACCCGCAGCCGTCCGTCGTCGGCCCGGGGAAATCCCGCGGCCTCGGCGAGGTCGAGCGCGGCCTCCGCCTCGTGGGCGTGCGGCGCGCGGTGATGGCGTACGTCGAGGAGGGAGCCTGGGTAGTCCTCGCTGTCCGCGGCGATGTGCCCCACCCCGGCCAGGCGCAGCAACAGGGCGGCAGGCAGCGGGGATTGATGGAAGGAGGTCAGGATCAGGGCGGTGTCGGCGTCGATCATGTCGAGGAGCTGCTCGACCTCTCCGCGGCCGACGGGCGGGGGCGCGAAGCCCGCCCAGGGCGCGTCCCAGACGAGGATGTCGTCCACGCCGGGCAGCAGGCGCGCGGCGGGCGCGCCCCGCGGTCCGCACAGCATCGTGACGGTGTCGGCGCGGGCGGCGACGGCCCGTACGGCGGGCCCGGCGAGCAGCACGTCGCCGAAGCTGTCGAGGCGGGTGACGAGGGCCTTCACCGTGACCTCCCGCCGATGTCGTAGGCAGTGTCGTCGGTGGTGTCGTAGGCGATCTCGAGGGGCCGCTCGTCGGCCAGGACGCGGCCCTGCGGGGGCCCGGTCAGCACCGCGCGTACGGCGGTCAGGACGTCCTGCGCCACCTGTTCCGCCAGCGCCGTCTCCTCCGGCCGCGTCTCGGGAGCCGGTACGAGGATGCCGTGGGCGCCCGCCCGGTGTGCGGCCTCGACGTCGGCGCCGATGTCGCCGACGACGACACAGTCGGCGGGCGCGGTGCAGATCCGTCCGGCCGCCCAGAGGATCAGGCCAGGTTCCGGTTTGCGGCAGTGGCAGCCGTCGTCGGGACCGTGCGGGCACACGGCCCACACGTCGAAGGGGCCGAGGAGTTCGTCGACGCGGTGGTTGACCCTGCGGACGTCGGCGTCGGTGAGCAGTCCGCGCGCGATGCCGGACTGGTTGGTGACGACGCCGGTGCGGATGCCGCCCTCGCGCAGCAGGCCGAGCGCCTCGCGGGCTCCGTCGACCGGGCGGACCCGGTCGGGGTCGCCGTTGTAGGCCACGTCGTGGACGAGGGTGCCGTCGCGGTCGAACAGCACGGCCTTCACGCCGCTCATGACGCCACCTCCTGCCAGGCGGGGGCGCCCCGGTGCCGCCACAGGCCGCTCAACCAGTGCCAGGTCGCGGCGGGCGGGATGAGCGCGCTGGTCGCGAGCATGGTCGTCACCTCGTTCCGGGTGCGCGGGCCGGGTGCGATGCGTGCCCACGCGAACTCGCCGGTGCCGGCGGCCCAGCCGAGCGCGGCTACCGCGGCGGCCCGGCGGCGTCCGGCGAAGGAGAGGGCGCACGCGGCGGCTGCGGTGGCCGTGATCGCGAGGTGGGCGCGCAGGCGGCCGCGCGGTGCCGCCGCCCGGTGCCACCAGTCGGGCCCGTGCAGGTGCCGCATGAGGGCGTCGTCGGCGTTGCCGCGCTGGGCGCGCAGGGACACCCAGCGGTCGGTTGGGCGCACGGGGTGGCGGGTGGTGCGGCGGCCCTGCCTGATGCGCCAGCCGGCGTGAAGGACGCGAAGGGCGAGGTCGGCGTCCTCCCGGAAGGCCCGGCGGAAGCGTTCGTCGAAGCCGCCGAGCTGCTGCAGCGCGTCGGTGCGGTAGGCCATGTCGGCGGTGATCCAGCGGGCCTGCGCCAGACCGGCGGTACCGCGTTCCCAGTCGGTGGGCCGGCGTTCGCCGGGCAGCGGTACGGCGATCACGCCCTGGACGCCCGCAGTGTCGGGCGTCGTGTCGGCCAGGTCCTGCGTCAGCTGTTCGCACCAGTGCGGGCCGACCTGGACGTCGTCGTCGAGGAAGGCGACCCAGGGCGAGGTGACGGCGCGCAGGCCGGTGTTGCGGGCGGCGGCGGGTCCGCGCCCGCCGCCCGGGACCACCGTCGTACGTTCGCGCAGGTCGCCCAGGACGCTGAGGGGGTGCTCCAGCCGGCCGGGGTCCGGGTCGGGCCGGTCGTCGACGAGGACGATCTCCTGCGGCTTGGGCCCGGTCGCGGCGGCGAGCGCGGCGAGGCAGTCGGCGAGGGTGTCGCGGACGAGGGTCGGGACCACGACGGCGTAGGCCGGGCTCATGCGAACGCCCTTCCCCGGCGCACCGCGTACGGCCCGAGGGCCAGCAGGTCCACGGGCGCGGAGCCGAAGCACTCCAGCGCGTCGCGTGGATCGTCGACCATGGGCCGCCCGGCGGTGTTGAGGCTGGTGTTCACGACGACGGGCAGCCCGGTGCGCCGCTCGAAGCCACGCAGCATCCGCGCCACCAGCGGCTCCTGCCTCTCCTCGACGGTCTGGATGCGCGCGGTGCCGTCGACGTGCACCACGGCCGGGATGCGGTCGCGCCATTCCCCTGCGACGTCGTGCACGAAGAGCATGTACGGGCTCGGCAGCGGCCCGGCGAACAGCTCGTGGGCCCGGTCGGCCGCGACCATGGGCGCGACGGGCCGGAACTCCTCGCGGCCCTTGACGTGGTTGAGCCGCTCCAGATTCTCGGCGCGGCCGGGGTGGGCGAGCAGCGACCGGTGCCCGAGGGCACGCGGCCCGTACTCGCTGCGCCCCTGGAACCAGGCGACGATGCCGTCGACGACGAGAGCGGCGGCCGGGTCGTGGAACAGGGCGTTGATACCAAGGATGCGCATGGGTGGTCGCTCCGTCCGGGGGACTGGTGGGGTCAGTGCTCCGGCTTTCGCGGGTGCCGCCATGACAGCTGTCTCAAACACTTGGAGATAGCTCGGCATGAAATGCCCGCTTTTTTCACAGAATGCAATCCTTGCGGCACGGCTGGTTGCAATGGCTGCGGTGAGTGGGGCGGCTGACTGCTGGGGCCGAACAATGCTTCGGCCGGCCGATTCGTCGACCGGCCGATTCGTCGACCGGCCGGCCGGTCGGCCAGTTCGTCGAGCAGCCGGTTCGTCGAACAGGTCGCGTCCCGCGAGGTGGTGTAAGCGATCATGCGCTTCGCCTTCCGGTACCTGGCTTCCGATGACCTCTCCGTTGGCGCGGCACGCGAAGTGGCCCGGTCAGGCGCCGGGAGTGCCTCAGCCGGTCGAAATACCCGGCGCGACCTGCGAGTTCCGATCCATTGATCGACTACACCACCTCGCGGGACGCGACCGTCGAACAGCCGGTTCGTCGAGCAGTCGGCCGGTTCGTCGAGCGGTGCCGATGGCCCGGGGGACAAGGCGGGCGGTGTCCGGGCACGCCAGTACGGCACTGGGCCCAGAGGGCCGCGCACGGAGGCAGACGAAACGCCGGGGCAGAGAAGGAAGCCCGGCTTCACCCATCCAGGTCGGCCACCATGGCGTATTGAATCCTCCCCCAGCTGAAGGACCCCGTTGCTGATCTCTCATTTCGAGGGGCGGGCGAGGAGGCGGCATAAGTGGGTGGTGCGGGTGCGTTCGGGGCGGTGGCCTTGCTGCCAGGCATCGATCCGGATGAGGTTGACGGCGGTGGCGGCGAGGCAGTGGCTCAGGTGAGTGGCGGCGGCGGTCCGGGAGCGGCTGCGGCGTGCGTGAGTGCGGTGGACGATCTGGCAGACGGTGGCCTCGATCCCGGCACGTCGGCGGCAGCGTTCCCGCCAGGCATCGGTTTCCTGCTCGCCGCGGCGCTGCTGGAGGGCCGCCCTCTGGGCGGGCTCACGCAACGTAAGCGCCCGTCCCCACTTGCC